>JAOPWW010000305.1 GCA_025965495.1 Frankiales bacterium | reverse complement strand
TGGGTGATGGCCAAGCCGGGCACGCCGTGGGCCAAGCCCGGCGAGGTCCACGACACCGCCCTCGGGTGGCGCTTCGTGAACAAGGCGCACGACCCCGAGCACACGATCACCCTGGGCGAGACGGCCGAGCGGGTCGCGGCGCTGGACGGGATCACCCGCGAGCAGTCGGACGCCTTCGGCCTGCAGAGCCAGGAGCGCGCCGCCAAGGCGATCGCGAACGGCGCGTTCGACGCCGAGCTCGTGCCGGTGACGACGGCCAAGGGGGAGGTCACCGCCGACGAGACCCCTCGGGCCACGACGATGGAGAAGCTGGCCGCGCTCAAGCCGGCGTTCACCAAGGACGGGGTCGTCACGGCGGGGACGTCGAGCCCCCTGTCGGACGGCGCGAGCGCGGTGCTGGTCGTCAGCGAGGCGGCGCTGGAGCGCTACGGCCTGACGCCGCGGGCGCGAGTCGTGGTCGGGGCGGCGGCCGGCGTCGAGCCGCACCTCATGGGCCTCGGACCGGTCCCGGCCACCGAGAAGGCCCTCGCCCGGGCCGGCTGGTCGGCCGCCGACCTCGCCGCCGTCGAGCTCAACGAGGCCTTCGCGGTGCAGGTGCTCGCCTGCGCCCAGCGGCTCGGCCTGGACGAGGCCACCCTCAACGCCGACGGCGGCGCGATCGCCCTCGGCCACCCGCTGGGCAGCAGCGGCGCCCGCCTGGTCGTCACGCTGCTCGGCCGGCTCGAGCGCGAGCAGGGCAGCCGGGGCCTCGCGACGATGTGCGTCGGCGTCGGCCAGGGCGCGAGCCTGCTGGTCGAGAAGGTCTAGCTGCCGTACTCGCCGTAGCCGTCGAGGCGGGCTGCGGCGAGCGCGAGGTCCTCGGCGGCGGGGCGGGCGGCGGGCACGACCGGGTAGCCGAAGCCGAGCACGCCGGCCACCTCGCGGGGGTCGTCGAGCAGGTCGATGACGAGGTCGTCGGTCACGGGGGCGTCGTCGTAGGAGTCCATGCCCGCGACGGTAGAGACGTACTGGTGGGTAGGCGACGCCTACTGATCGGTAGTTTGCTCTTCATGCGCATCGCCGTCACCGGGTCCATCGCGACCGACCACCTCATGACCTTCGACGGACGCTTCGTCGAGCAGCTGCTCCCCGACAGCCTCGCGAAGCTCAGCGTCGTGTTCCTCGCCTCCGACCTGCAGGTCCGCCGCGGCGGGACCGGCGCGAACATCGCCTTCGGCATGGGCGTGCTCGGGCAGCGGCCCCTGCTGGTCGGCAGCGTCGGCAAGGACGCCGCCGACTACCTCACCTGGCTGGCCGACCACGGCGTCGACACCGCGGGTGTCCGCACGTCGGAGACCCTCGCCAGCCCGCGCTTCACCTGCACGACCGACCAGGACCAGAACCAGATCGGCACCTTCTACCCCGGCGCTATGGCCGAGGCGGCCGGGATCGAGCTGGCGCCGTTCGGCGCGGTCGACCTCGTCGTCGTCGCCCCGAACGACCCGGGTGCGATGCTGCGGCACACCGCGGAGTGCCGCGAGGCCGGGACGCCCTTCGCCGCCGACCCCTCCCAGACGCTGACCTTCCTCGACGGCGACGCGATCCGGCAGCTCGTCGAGGGCGCCACCTACCTGTTCACCAACGAGTACGAGGCCGGGCTGGTCCGCGACAAGACCGGCTGGAGCGACGAGCAGGTCCTCGACCTCGTCGGCACCCGGATCACCACCCGGGGCGCCGACGGCGTCGTCGTGCAGCGCAAGGGCGAGCCCGACCTGCAGGTCGGCGTCTGCCCGGCGCGCTCGATCGCCGAGCCCACCGGCGTCGGCGACGCCTTCCGGGCCGGCTTCCTCACCGCCACGGCCTGGGGGCTCGGGCTCGAGCGGGCCTGCCAGGTCGGCGCGACCCTGGCGACCCTCGTCGTCGAGACGGTCGGGACGCAGGAGTACGCGTTCAGCGCCGAGGACTTCACCGGGCGGATCGCGGAGGCCTACGGCAGCGAGGCCGCCGACGAGGTCCGCACCCACCTCAGCTGAGCCGGCGCACCAGCTGACCCTGCGCGGTCGGGCCCAGGTACTCCTGGGCCCGCATCCGGCACCACGCCGGGACGTCGAGCCGGGCCGCGGGGTCGTCGCTGAGCACCTCCACGACCTGCCCGACGTCGACGCTGGGCAGGGCGCGGGCGAGCTCGATCACGGGGACCGGGCAGGGTCGCCCCAGGCAGTCGACGACGAGGTCGGGCGTCACGCGGTCCGGCGTCACAGCAGCCCGTCGACGCCGGCCTCGCGGCGCAGGCGCGCGACCACGCCCGGCAGGACCGCGAGGAAGCGGTCGACGTCGTCCGACGTCGTCGTGCGCGACAGCGACACCCGGACGTTGCCGCTGGTCAACGCGCCCATGGCCGCCAGCACGTGGCTCGGCTGCAGGGTCGAGCTCGTGCACGCCGAGCCGCTGCTGACGGCGAAGCCCTCCCGGTCCAGCGCGGCCGTCAGCGACTCGCCGTCGACGTAGAGGCAGGAGAAGGTCAGCACCGAGGGCAGCCGGTCCACGGGGTCGCCCACGACGTCGACCCCGGGGACCTCCGCCGCCACCCGGTCACGGAGCCGGGCGACGAGCGGCCGCAGTCGGGCGTCCTCGGCGGGCGCCTCGGCGGCGGCCGCCTGCAGGGCGACCGCCGTCGCGAGCGCGAGCGGCAGGGGAGCGACCGGCACGCCGTCGTCGCCGGGCAGGGCGGCGGCGAAGCGGGTGCCGGTGCGCACGACCAGCAGGGAGACCCCGCCCGGACCGCCGACGCCCCGGGCCGAGCCGGTGAGCAGCGACCACCCCGACGGCACCGGCGCCCGGCCCAGCGACGCGGTGGCGTCGACGAGCAGCGGGACGCCGGCCTCCCGGCAGGCCCGGGCGGCGTCCTCGACCGGCTGGACGGTGCCGACCTCGCCGTTCGCGCTCTGCAGGCAGGCCACCGCGACACCGGGGGAGCGGACCGCCGTCGCGAAGGCCCCCGCGTCGACGCGGCCGAGGGGATCGACGCCGACCTCGACGGGCGTGCCGGTGGCGCAGGCGTGCAGCACGGCGCTGTGCTCGACGGCGCTGTGGACGGCGACGTCGCCGGTCCGGCGGCGGGCGCGCAGGGCGCCGAGAACGCCGAGGGTCGTGGCGAGGGCGTCCCCCGCGACCAGGCGCACCTCGTCGGGCCGCGCGCCGACGACGCCGGCCACCGCCTCGCGCGCCCCGTCCCGCAGCAGGCGGGCCCGGCGACCCGCGGCATACCGGCGCTCGGGGT
>JAOPWW010000176.1 GCA_025965495.1 Frankiales bacterium | reverse complement strand
TCGACGAGCAGCTGCTCAAGGCGCTCGACCGCAAGGTGCACCTGCCCTCGGGCGGCTCGCTGGTCATCGACCGCACCGAGGCGATGGTCGTCATCGACGTCAACACCGGCAAGTACGTCGGCAAGGGCGGCAACCTCGAGGAGACCGTCACCCGCAACAACCTCGAGGCGGCCGAGGAGATCGCCCGGCAGCTCCGACTGCGGGACCTCGGTGGCATCATCGTCGTCGACTTCATCGACATGGTGCTCGAGAGCAACCGCGACCTGGTCGTGCGGCGTCTCGTCGAGTGCCTGGGGCGCGACCGGACCAAGCACCAGGTCGCCGAGGTGACGTCGCTGGGCCTCGTGCAGATGACCCGCAAGCGCGTCGGCCAGGGCCTGCTGGAGAGCTTCAGCGAGACCTGCGACTCGTGCGGCGGGCGGGGCGTGCACGTGCGCCTCGACCCGACCGGCAGCCCCCAGGGGCCGCGGGGGACCGACGGCGGCGCCGGCATCGAGCGCGTGGCGAAGGCGCTCAAGAAGCCCGAGCCCGTAGCCGCTGAGGCGGCACCGGCCGGCGACGACGACGCGCCGGCCGACGACGCCCCCAAGCGCCGCCGTCGTGGCGGCCGGGGTCGGGGCGCCAGCACGGTCGCGCCCCAGGACGAGATGAGCGAGCTGCTCGCCGAGCCCGCCGGGAGCGAGATCCCGCCCGCGCCGGTCGAGGACGAGCAGCCGGCCGTGCTCGAGCCCGACACCGGCAGCGAGGACGACACCGCGACGGACGCCGTCCTCGAGCCGGAGACCGAGGCCGAGGTCGAGCCCGAGACCGACGCCGCGCTCGACGTCGTCGCCGACGCTCCTGCGACCGTCGCGGCGGACCCGGCTGCCGGCAGCGCGCCCGTCGCGCCGGACGTCGACGCGCTGCCCGACGTCGTGCCCGAGCTCGCCGACCAGCCGACGGCCGCCGAGGAGGACCTGCCGGTCGTCCCCGACCTGGTGCAGAGCGTCGTGGAGCCCGAGCAGGAGGTCCGCCCGGACCTGGTCGAGTTCGGGCACGAGCCCGAGGCGGAGGCGCGCCCGCGCCGTCGTCGTCGCGCGACCAGCCGCCCGGCCGGCCCGGCCGAGTAGCGGTCCCCGCACGGCCGACGGCCGCTGTCCCTGCGGGGGCAGCGGCCGTCGTCGTCGTCGTGGCGGACGGCCGGACAGCGCGACGGCCGCCGTCCCTCGCGGGGCGGCGGCCGTCGGCCGTGCGGTCGGAGCTAGTAGACGAGCGTCCTGCGCACGAGGCTGCTGCCGCTGGCGTTGACCAGGTCGGTGCTGGTGCGGGTGTAGAAGTCGAACAGGCCCGAGCCGGTGAAGCGGCGGGTGATCGAGTACCGGCCGCTGCTGTCGGTCTTGACCTGCGCGGTCAGGACGTCACCGGTGGAGCCCTTGCGGAACAGGCTCACGACCTGGCCCGGACGGCGGGGGAGCGTGCCGCCGCTGAACGTGTAGACCCGGGAGGCGTTCCGGGTCGCGCTGATCCCGACGGCCGAGCGCACGGTGACGACCACCGAGGGGCTCTGCGTGCAGCCCTCCTCCTGGCCGTACAGCCGCGTGTTGGTCGGCGGCGTGACGTCGAAGGTCGTCGTGGACGCCGTGGCCGTGGCGGAGCGGACGGCCACGAAGGTCGTCGACGGCTGGCTGTAGGCGTACAGGCGGACGGTCCGGCCCGGCGTGCTGGCGACCGTGACCCGGCTCCGCTGGCCCGAGCCGATGACCGCCGGCGTGACGCTGGTGCTGCCGACCGTGCTGCAGGGGGCCGGACCGGTCGAGAACCGGTTGTCCTCGGTGTCGCTGCAGACGCCGGCGGCCGGCGTCGGCGTCGTGTCGGTGGCGCCGGAGCCGGCAGCGGCGCTGCACTGCGTGCCCGCCGTCGTGATGGTGGCCGTGACCTGCTGGGTCCCGGTCTCGCTGGCCCCCGAGGTGACGTCGGCGCGGGCGGTCCCGGTGGCGTCGGTGGTGGTGACGTAGCGCGAGGAGCCGTCGCGGAAGGCGCCCGCACCGACCTCTGTGAACGCGACGCCGACGCCGGCGACGGGGCTGCCGTTGACGTCGGTGACGACGGCGGTGAGCTCGCGGAAGGTGCCGGACTGCGTCGTGACCTCGCCCTCGGGGCGCAGGTCGAGGAAGCGGGCGTCCTTGGGGGCGTTGCGGAAGACCACCGTGCCGCTGTCGCTGCTGATCTCGCCGGTGCTCGTGCCCTCCGCGACGTCGCCGGCCGGGTCCTGGCCGCGGACCGTGGCGGTCACCGCGTAGGTCTCGCCGCCGACGGGGGTGCGCTCGGTGAGGACCGCGGTGCAGGTGCCGTTGTTGGCCGTCACGCACTCCTGGGCGTCCGTGGTGGTGACGCCGCCGTTGCCGGCGGTGCCGGGCGCGGTCGACGTCGCGACGGTGGCGTCCTTGCCCGCCTCGGTGAAGCGCACCAGCACGCCCGGGACCGGGGTGGCGGCGCCGTTCGCGGCGCGGCGCACGACGGTGGCGACCAGGCCGACCGTGGCGTCGGCCTTGCCGGCGGGGACGGCGGCGGCGCAGTCCTCGGGACCGGTGCCGACGTCGGCCTTGGCGCAGGTCAGGTCGACCTGAAGCCCGGAGGGGGCGGCGGAGGCGGTGCGGGTGACGGTGTCGGCGGGCTCGTTCGCGTCCGGGCCAGGACCGCCGGCGCCCTCGGTCTGGTTGACGAAGACCTTGACGGTGTCGGTGCCGGTCCTGGCCGCCGGGTAGGTGCAGCGCGAGCGGCCGGCGTTGCTGGAGACCGTGCAGGTGACGGTCGCGCCGGCGTTGGCGCCGGTGACGGTCGCGGAGGCGGTCACGCCGGCCACGGTGTCGCCGCCGCACGGGTTGGTCCCGGAGTCCGCGACGAGCCCGCGGGCGGTCTGCGCGCCGGTGCTCAGGTCGGTCGTCACGTCGTTCGTCAGCACGGCGGTGACGACCTGCTGCTCGCCGGCGACGTTCGTGTCGGTCTCGGGCTGGGCGTCGACGCACTGCACGGCGTTGGCCGCGGCCGGCGAGCCCGCGGGGCCGCCGGGGGTGACGTAGAGCGCTGCGACGTCCTGCAGCTCCGTGGCCTGGCGGACGTCGTCGCCGTTGGTGTCGACGAACGCGGCGATGTCCGCGGTGCCCTTCTCGCTCGCGACGACGCCGACCACGGCGGTGCCGTCCGCGCCGGTGGTGACCTCGAAGCGGTCCGTGCTCCCGGCCGCCCCGCTGTCGGTGGCCTTGGCGGGCTCCTGCGGGACCCGGGTGCCCGTGGGCGCGGTGCAGGGGTCGAGGTCCTGCCCGGCCGAGGCGGTGCGCTCGGTCAGGACGACGTCGACGACGGCCCCGGACACCTTGGCGCCGCCGGAGCCGGTGACGGTGACGACGAAGGCCGCGCAGGTCCCGGCCGCGGCGGAGTCGTCGGCGCTGAGGGTGATGCCGGTCGGGGCGGGGGCGGTCTGGGCCGCGGCGGGGCCGAGCAGGGCGGGACTGCCCGCGACCAGGGCGACGGCCGCGAGGGCCGCCGTCCCTGTCCGGCGGAGCACGAGGGGGGTGCGGCTCACGGGGTCTCCTGGAGGTGGGGCGGGGGAGTGCCCGCACCCTAGGGTGACGACGGCCACAGCCCGGGGTCGTCTCCTCCCGGCGTGTTCGACGCCGTCCTCGCTGCTCCTGTACTGTCTCCAGGTCGCGCGGTCCGTCGTGCGCAGCAGCACCACCCCAGACCCCCTGCGAGGAGCTCTCCCGTGTACGCCATCGTCAAGACCGGCGGCAAGCAGTACAAGGTCGCCGTCGGCGACGTCGTCGAGGTCGAGAAGCTCGCGGGGGCGTCCGGTTCCGCGGTGACGCTGCCCGCCCTGCTCGTGGTCGACGGCTCCGACGTCACGACCGACGTCGAGGCCCTGGGCCGCGTCGTCGTCAGCGGCGAGGTCGTGGAGCAGACCAAGGGCCCCAAGATCAGCATCCTGAAGTACAAGAACAAGACCGGCTACAAGCGCCGCATGGGCCACCGCCAGAAGCTCACGAGCGTCCGGGTGACCGCGATCGAGACGGGGAAGTAGACAGATGGCTCACAAGAAGGGCGCGAGCTCCTCGCGCAACGGGCGCGACTCCAACGCGCAGTACCTCGGCGTCAAGCGCTTCGGCGGCCAGGTCGTCAAGGCCGGCGAGATCATCGTGCGCCAGCGCGGGACCCACTTCCACCCCGGTGAGGGCGTCGGTCGTGGCAACGACGACACCCTGTTCGCCCTCGTGCCGGGCGCGGTGCTCTTCGGCACCAAGCGCGGCCGCAAGACGGTGAACATCGCGCCGAAGCCGGCGCCGGACCTCTCGGTCGCCGTCTAGCCCCGCACCTCCAGAAGTCGCCGAAGGGCGGGCCCGGCATGCCGGGCCCGCCCTTCGCGTTGCACCACCCGATGACGAGCACTGCTGTCCAGAGATCGAGAGGCACCCTGTGACCACGTTCGTCGACCGCGTCGTGCTCCACGTCGCCGCCGGCGACGGCGGGCACGGCTGCTCCAGCGTCCACCGCGAGAAGTTCAAGCCGCTCGGCGGCCCCGACGGCGCGGACGGCGGCCACGGCGGCGACGTCGTCCTGGTCGTCGACCACAACGTCACGACCCTGCTCGACTACCACTTCCGGCCGCACCAGAAGGCCACCAGCGGCAAGCCCGGTGCGGGCGACATGCGCACCGGCGCCAACGGCGAGACCGTCGAGCTGCCGG
>JAOPWW010000156.1 GCA_025965495.1 Frankiales bacterium | reverse complement strand
CGCCGGCTCAGCCGTAGCGGTGGTTCTTGGTCCCGGTCTTCTGGTGGTCGCGCTCCCGCGTGCAGGAGCGGCCCCCCATGTTCTTGTGCCCGCAGAGCTCCTCGACCGGCAGGTCGGTCAGCCCCAGCTGCTCCCCGTCCGTCCCAGTGCCGGAGGCGGCCGGCGCCGCGGGCGCGGCGTCAGGGAGGTCGGCGTCGACCGGGGCCGGCGTCCGCGTCGTGGCACGTGCCGCCCGCGGCGGTGCCGGCGCAGCCGTCCGGCTCGTCGCTGCCGCGGCGGCCCGCTGCTCGCGGATCCGCCTCATGTCCTCGACCTTCCCCATGGGCCAGACCCTAGGCGAGCCTCCCGACAGCGGGCGCCCCGTCCACAGGCTGGCAGGCTCGTCCGGTGCGCCTCCCTGCCAGCCTGCGCGGCCTGCCGCGCGAGACGTTCGTGCTGTCCCTCGTCGCGTTCTGCGTCGCTCTCGGCTTCGGCATCGTCGCCCCCGCGATCCCGCTGTTCGCCAAGACCTTCGGCGTGAGCTCGACCGCCGCGGGCGCGGTCGTCAGCGCCTTCGCCCTCATGCGGTTCGCCTCGGGCCTCGGCAGCGGGCGGCTCGTCGACCGGGTGGGGGAGCGGTCGGCCCTGGTCGGCGGCATCGTCGTCGTCGCGGTGTCGTCGCTGCTGGCCGGACTGGCCGTGTCCTACCCCCAGCTGCTCGTCCTGCGCGGAGTCGGCGGCGTCGGCTCCGCGGTCTTCACGATCGCCTCGACCAGCCTGCTGCTGCGGGTCGCCGCGGCAGCCCAGCGCGGCCGGACCCAGGGGGTGTACCGGGCGGGGTTCCTGCTCGGCGGGATCGTCGGGCCGGCCCTGGGTGGCGCGGTCGTCGGCGTGTCGCTGCGGGCACCGTTCTTCCTCTACGCCGCCACTCTCGTCCTGGCGGGTGTCGCCGCCGCCACGCTGCTGCCGGCCGCTCCCAGACCCCCGGCCCCCTCGTCCTCGGCGGCCGAGGGCACGCCCGCACATCCCGAGACGGTCCACCCCGGACCGATCCCCCCCGGACCGGTCGACCCCAGACCAGTCCACCCCGGACCGGCTCACGCCGAGCCCGTCGCCGTCGCCGCGGGACAGGACGACGTCCCGCCACGCCCCCTGCCGGACGAGGAGCCGCGCACCAGCCTGGCGGAGGCCGTCCGGTCGTCCCGCTACCGGGCAGCGCTCGCCGGCAACTTCGCCGTCGGCTTCAGCCTGCTCGGGGTGCGCAGCGTCGTGGTGCCGCTGCTCGTCGTGGACGGCCTGGGACTGGGTCCCGGCTGGATCGGTGCGGCGTTCGTCGTGTCGGCACTGGTGCAGACCGCACTGCTGCTGCCCGCGGGTCGCGCGGTCGACACGGTGGGCCGCCGCCCGACCCTGGTCGGCGGAGGACTGCTCACCGCCGTGGCCCTGGGCGGCCTGGCCTTCGCGACCGGCCCCGTGACGCTGATGGCCGGCATGACCGCCTTCGGCGCAGGTGCGGCCGTGCTGGGGGTCGCCCCGGCAGCGCTGGTCGGGGACGTCGTGCGCGGCAAGGGCGGGACTGCGGTCGCGGTCTGGCAGATGGCCAGCGACCTCGGGTCGATCCTCGGGCCGCTCGCGGCCGGCCTGCTCATCGACCACGCCTCGTTCGAGGCCGCGCTGCTGGTGAGCGCGACCGTCGTCGGCGTGTGCGGGCTGCTCGGGCTCACGCTGCCCCGCGACGAGGCCCTCGCCTGACGCCGGCCTCAGCGCACCGCGCCTGACGCCGGCCTCAGCGAACCGTCCGTGACGGCGGCGTCAGCGCACCGCGTCGACCCCGGTCTCGGCGGCCGACCACGCCCACAGCGCCTCGGCCTGCACGGGGTCGACGGCGTGGGCGTCCACGCCCCGCAGCCGCGCCGTCGGCCCGGGCTCGGTGAGCGCCGCGACGTCGACGTCCTCGCAGTAGACGCCGCCCTCGCCGGCCAGCTGCGGCGAGGTCGCCGCCCAGACCGACGTCGCCGCCCCCTGCTCGACGGTCTTGAAGCGGGCGTCGGGCGTGCCGTCCTCGCTGATCCAGCCGGCGGCGACCATCTCCTCCCGCGGGAGGTGGCGCTGCAGCGGCGTGAGGATGCCGCCGGGGTGGACGGCGAAGGCCCGCACGCCGAGCGGGGCGCCGAGCCGGTCGAGGTGCACGGCGAACAGGCTGTTGCACGTCTTGGCCTGCCCGTAGGCCTTCCACTTGTCGTAGTCGCCGTGCGTGAAGTGGGGGTCGTCGGCGCGGAACGGCGAGAGCTTGTGGCCGGTGGAGGACAGCGCGACGACCCGGGCCCCGCCGTCGGCGACGAGCGAGGGCCACAGCAGCGACACCAGCGCGAAGTGGCCGAGGTGGTTGGTGGCGAGCTGGGCCTCCCAGCGCGGGCCCACCCGGGTCTCCGGGCACGCCATCACCGCGGCGTTCGCGACCAGCAGGTCCAGCGGACGACCCCGCAACGCGGCCGCGCAGGCCCGGACGCTCGCCAGGTCCCCGAGGTCCAGGGGCGTGACCTCCACCGCCTGCAGCCCGGCCTCGTCGAGGACCCCGCGGGCGTGCTCGGGCCGGCGGGCCGGGACGACGACGGCCGCCCCGGCCGACACGAGCGCTCGCGTCGTCTCCAGGCCGATGCCGGAGTACCCGCCGGTGACCAGGGCGCTCTGCCCGCTCAGGTCCACGCCCTCGACGACCTCCACGGCCGTCGTGCGGGGGCCGAAGCCGGAGCCGAGCGGGGCCTGCTGCGTCGTCATGCGCGCAACCTAGACCGGTGAGCCGGTCGGGACGCCCGTCCCCCTGTAGCGTCCGCGGGGTGACCCACCCTGCGCGGTACCGCGAGGCGCCGACCCCCGGAGAGGATCTCTAGTGGAGCGGCTCATCTTAGTCATCGAGTACGAGTACGGCGTCTACTGCACGTTCCGGGGCCAGCGCCTGCTCAGCCCGGACGAGGTCGCCCGCTACCTGTTCCGCCGGGTCGTGTCCTGGGGCCGCAGCAGCAACGTCTTCCTGCGCAACGGCGCCCGCCTCTACCTCGACGTCGGCAGCCACCCCGAGTACGCGACGCCGGAGTGCGACAGCGCCGTCGACCTCGTGACGCACGACAAGGCGGGCGAGCGGATCCTCGAGGGACTGCTCGTCGACGCCGAGCAGCGTCTGCACGACGAGGGCATCGCCGGTGAGATCTACCTGTTCAAGAACAACACCGACTCGGCCGGCAACTCCTACGGCTGCCACGAGAACTACCTGATCGCGCGGCAGGGGGAATTCTCCCGGATCTCCGACGGGCTGATCCCGTTCCTGGTCACCCGGCAGCTGATCGTCGGCGCCGGCAAGGTCCTGCAGACCCCCCGCGGCGCCGTCTACTGCGTCAGCCAGCGCGCGGAGCACATCTGGGAGGGCGTCTCGAGCGCGACGACCCGGTCGCGACCCATCATCAACACCCGCGACGAGCCGCACGCCGACGCC
>JAOPWW010000142.1 GCA_025965495.1 Frankiales bacterium | reverse complement strand
CGCCGGGCTGCGCGACAAGGACGGGTCCGGCGCCGCCCTCGGCTTCGCCCTCGCGCTGCTCGCGTCCGTCTTCGCGGCGTCGTCGGTCGGGACCTACAGCGGCCAGGTCGTCATGCGCGGGTTCCTGCGCCGGCAGGTCCCCCTGCCGCTGCGCCGGGGCGTCACCCTCGCGCCGGCGATCGTCGTGCTCGCGATCGGGGTGGACCCCACGCGTGCGCTCGTGCTCAGCCAGGTCGTGCTCTCGTTCGGGATCCCCTTCGCGCTGGTCCCTCTGGTGCTGCTGACCCGCCGCCCCGAGGTCATGGGCGAGTTCGTCAACCGCCGCACCACCACGACGGCGGCCGCGGTCGTGGCCGCCCTCATCAGCTGCCTCAACGTCTTCCTGCTCACCCAGCTGTTCCTCTGAGCCCCTGACCCCTGGAGCCCCCGTGCCGATCGTCGAGCGTCCCGAGTACGCCACCGTCCCCGACGGCCGCGACGCCGCCGAGCTCGACCCGCACTGGGCCGAGCTGGCCCGGCCCGGGGCGCTCCCGACGTCGTACCTGCCGGCGGCGGTGGCCGGTCAGCAGCACGGCTGGCGGCGGGTCGCCGTCTGGGTGCTCATCGTGCTCATGACCTCGGCCGCGACCGGCGGGGTCTGCCTGACCTACGGGCCCGGCGAGCTGTTCGCGCTGTTCCGGAGCTCCTGAGCCCACAGCTGCCGGACCGCCGGCCAGCTGGCGGCGAAGCCGGGGTGCAGCGACCGCTCCTCGACCTGCTCCACCAGGACCCAGGCGACGGCCGTGCTCTCGCGGTCCAGGGCGTGGACCTCGAGCAGCCGGTCGGCCCAGGCCAGCACCGTCGTGTAGGACCAGCCGCCGTGGTCGTCGACGTAGGACGTCGTCGTCCGCACCGCACCGGTCTCCAGGCCGGTCTCCTCGGCGGTCTCGCGCAGCGCGGCCGTCCGCGCGTCCTCGGACCGGCCGCGCGCCCCGCCGGGCAGTCCCCAGGTGTCGCCGTGGTGGCTGTAGGCGGCCCGGTGCTGGAGCAGCACGCACGGGCGGCCGGCGTCGTCGGGGGCGGTCAGGAGCAGTCCCGCGGCCCCCGCGGTGCCCCAGTGGCGGTGCCCGAGCCCGCAGTCCGTCCAGCCGTCCCCGTCGCCGCCCACGCTCCCAGCCTGCCCCGACCAGGCCGTCTCGGCACGCCCGCGCCCCGTCCCTGCGAGGATGGTGGACGACGGGAGCCGCTGCCGGCCCCCGCGACGTGCGAGAGCAGAGGCTGGACCCCATGACCGACACCGACACCGCCGTCGACGACACCGCCGTCGACACCGCCGTGGAGACCGCCCCCGAGGCCGAGGTCGAGGAGGTGTCCCCGGAGGTGCAGGCCGGCGTCGACGCCGCCGTCGCCGAGGTCGACCGCCGCTGCGCCGCCGACCCCGAGCTGGTCCACGGCGACGTCGTCGAGGTCGTCGCGGGCGAGCAGGAGTCGGTCGAGGTCGCCGTCCAGCTCTGCGTCCAGACGATGGACTTCGTCCCCGACACCGTGCGCCAGCGCATGTTCGAGGCGGAGCACGCCGAGACGATCAGCGCCGCCGCGATCATCATGGCCGAGAAGGACGCCGCGACGCAGAAGGCCAAGCAGCGCTCGGCCCGGGCCGCCGCGACGCGCGCCGCGACCCTCGCCGCCGAGGCCGCCGTCAACAGCGCCGCGATCAAGTCCGCGACCTGCCCGTCGTGCTTCCAGGTCCGCTCCCCGTCAGGCGTGTGCGGCTGCGACGAGTAGGGCGGCTGCGACCAGCAGGCCCCGCTAGACGACCGCGTGGACCGAGCCGCTGCGCGGCGCCGGGACCGCGAAGGCCGGGATCCGCGTCACGACGTCGACCTGCGGCCGGGCCAGGTGGAAGCCCTGGACCAGGTGCACCCCGAGGCGGGTGAGGCAGGCCAGCTCGGCCGCCGTCTCGACGCCCTCGGCGACCAGCGCCCGGCCGCTGCGGTCGGCGAAGGCCACCAGCGAGGCGATCAGGTCGGCGCGGGTCGCGTCGGTCTCGACCGCCGTCACCAGCTCGCGGTCGAGCTTGATGATGTCCGGCTCGAGCAGCAGGACGTGCCGCAGGCTGCTGTGCCCCGCGCCGGTGTCGTCGACGGCGAGGCGCAGCCCGGCGTCGCGCCAGGGGGCGAGCAGCCGGTTGAGGGCGTCGTAGTCCTCGACCGCCTCGTGCTCGGTGATCTCGACGACGAGCGAGCCGAGCAGGCCGCGGCGGCCCAGGTCCGCCATCGTCCGGGCGACGGCCGGGGCGGCGAGGGCCGCCGGTGAGAGGTTGACCGCCAGGAAGCGCCCGCCCTCGGCCAGCGCGGGCAGGGCGGCGAGCGCGGCGTCGACGGCGAGCAGCTCCAGCTCGACGCCGACGTCGTGGCGGGCGGCCAGCAGGAACCAGTCGAGAGGGCTGCGGCCGTCGGGGAAGCGCGTGAGGGCCTCCACCCCGACGACGCCGAGGCCGTCGGTCGCGACGACCGGCTGGAAGACCGGGATCGGTCCGCCGGCGGCGGCGAGGTTCTGCATGGCGACCGCGAGCAGGCGCCCCTCGCTGCCGGCCTCGAGCTCGGCCTCGACGTGGACCGCGAGGGCGTCGGCGACGACCTGCAGGACGACGGCGTCGCGCCCGGACAGGCCCGGCGTCGGGACCGACGACAGGCAGCACAGCGTCCCGTAGAGACGCCCGTCCGACAGGCGCACCGGGGCCGCGAGGTAGCTGCCGATGAGCCCCGCCTGCACCGCCCCGACCTCCCGGGCCGCCGGGTGCTGGGCGACGTCGCTCATCACCTGCGGCAGGCGGCCGTCGAGGACCCGCACGCACAGGCTGCCCGCTGCTGAGGTGTCGTCCCCGGCGGCGAGGCTGGAGCCCTCGGGCGCGGCCACCGCGCGGAACCGCTGCCGGTCGCCGGTCAGCTCCGACAGGAAGGCGACCTGCTGGCCGAGCTGGCGACGCACCTGGTCGAGCAGGTCCTGGACGGGGTCGAGCGACGGGAGCGCGACCGGGGCCGCCTGCCAGGCGCTGCGGCGGACCTCGCGCTCGGCCCGGTGCAGCGCCGCGGTCAGGGAGGTGCCGGGCTCGGTGCTGGCGGTGCCGGTGCGGTGTCGGCAGCCGGCCCGGCCGAGGGCGACCGCGAGCTCCGCGGCACGACGGCGGGCCCCGTCGGGGCCGGCGTCGACGAGCAGGAGCGCGAAGGCCCCGGAGGGCAGGCGGGTGAGGGCGTCGTCGTCGCCGAGGGCCCCGAGCAGGGCGAGCAGGACCGCGGGCGTGTCGGCCGGCGCGGGCAGGTCGACGACGAGCACCGACGACGTCGCCCCGAGCCGGGCGCACCGCTGCTCGTGCTGCGCGAGCTGGCGGCGCCAGGCGGCGGCGTGGAGCAGGCCGGAGTGGTGGCCGAGGTCGGCGTCGGGGGCGTGGAGGTCGGCACGGGCCCGGCTGGCGGACAGCTCGAGCTCGGCGGCCAGCAGGCCGGCGCAGGCGTCGGCGAGGGTCCGCAGGACCTCGTGGCGGTCGAGCAGGCCGGCGTCCACCGGTGCGGCGGCCCAGCCGCAGACGCTCCCGAGCAGCTCGCCGTCGGCGTCGTGCAGCGGCAGGCTGACGTACGCCGACATCGCCAGGCCGAGGGCGGCGGCGATGGCCTCGGCCTCCGACGCCGGTTCGATCCGCGGGCACAGCGACGGCGCCCGTCCCTCGAGCACGGCGGCGCACAGCGTCCGCTCCCACGGCAGGGACGTCCCCACCGGGACGCCGACGTCGGGGTCCGAGCTCTCCAGGACGACCCAGCGGTCCCCCTGCTGCCGGACCAGCAGGCATCCGTCGAGTCCCGCCTGCTGCGCCGCGAGCCGCAGGAGCGGCTGCACGGCTCCGCGCAGGCTCCCGCGTCCGGCGGCACGGAGGGACGTCATGCACGCTCATCGACGTCGCTCCCGGCGACTGGAGCCCCCGGCCGGGTGAGTGGGTAGGGGGCACGCCATGGACACGCCCCCGGTGCACGACGACGGCTCCCGCCTCACCGTGGAGGTCGACGGCGCGGTCGCCGGCTACCTCCTGTACTCCCGGGAGCCCGAGCTCCTGCGCCTGGCCCACACCGTCGTCGACCCGGCGCACGAGGGCACCGGCGTCGGGTCGCGCCTGGTTTGCGCGGCCCTCGCGTCGGCTCGCGAACAGGGGCTGGGGATCGTGCCGCAGTGCTCGTTCGTGCGCAGCTACCTCGCCCGGCACCCCGAGGACCTCGAGCTCGTGCCCGCCTCGCTGCGGGCGGAGCACGGCCTGCCCGGCTGAGGGCGCCTGCTCAGCGCGAGGTGCTCGGCGCGAGACCCCGGAGCTGCTCCTGCGCGGCGATGTGCCGGGCGACGACCCCGGCGGTCCAGCGCACGCCCGACGCCGTGACCCGGTGCTCCCGGTTCAGGGCGGCGGCGATGGTGTGCAGCGAGGCGCCGGCGCCGTGCAGCCCCAGGATGCGGACGGTGACGTCGGGCTCGAGCTGCTCCACGCTCGTCCGGGGCGGCGGGCAGGTGCCGGGAAGCGCCGGGACCGGGACCCGGCTGCAGGTCAGCAGGGCCTCCTCGAGCCGCTCCACGGGGACCGCCGGCGACCACAGCCAGCCCTGGGCCTGCTCGCAGCCGTAGGCGCGCAGGGCCGCGTACTGCTCGACGGTCTCGACGCCCTCGCCGATCGAGGTCGCCCCCACGGCCCGCGCCAGGCTGACGACGCTGCTGCAGATCGCCTCGTCGTCCTGGCTCGCGCCGAGGCCGGACACGAAGGCCCGGTCGAGCTTGAGCGCGCTGATCGGGTAGCGGCGCAGGTACAGCAGCGAGCTGTAGCCGGTGCCGAAGTCGTCGATCGCGATCCGCACGCCGAGCGCGACGAGGGCGTCGAGGGTGACGGCCGCGAGCTCGGCGTCCTCCATCACGGCCGACTCGGTGACCTCCAGCAGCAGGCGCCGCGGGTCGAGCCCGGAGCACTGGAGCGCCTCCTGGACGTGCGCGAGGACGTCGGGCTGCGCCAGCTGGCGGACCGAGAGGTTCACCGCGACGTCCAGGCCGCGGGCCGCGCCCTGGAAGGCGACGGCGTCGCGGCAGGCCTGCTGCAGCGCCCACCGGCCCATCGGCACGATCAGCCCGCTCGCCTCCGCGACCGGGATGAAGCGGTCCGGCCCGATCCGGCCGAGCTCGGGGTGCTGCCAGCGCATGAGCGCCTCGACGCCGACGGCCCGCCCGGTCCCGAGGTCGATCACCGGCTGGTAGTGCAGCTCGAGCTGGCCCTGCTCCAGGGCGGTCCGCAGGCCCGACTCGACCTCGATCTGCTCGGCCACGCCGCGGCGCAGCTCGGTGCTGAACAGGCGGACCCGGCCGCCGCCGTGGCGCTTCGCGTCGTACATCGCGGCGTCCGCCGCCTGCACGAGGTCCTCCGGGGTCGAGGTGTCGTCCGCGACGACGACGCCGACGCTGGCCGACACCGCCACGGGCGTCCCTTCGAGCGTGAACGGCTGCTCCAGCGCCTCGACCAGCCGCGCGCTGAGCATGTCGACGTCCTCGAGGGACTGCAGGTCGCGCCACACGACGACGAACTCGTCCCCGGCGTAGCGGCAGACGGTGTCGCTGGAGCGCAGGTCGGCGGCGAGCCGGCGGGCCACCTGCTGCAGCAGGTCGTCGCCGGCGGCGTGGCCGAGGCTGTCGTTGACGCGCTTGAAGTGGTCGAGGTCCAGGAACGCGACGGCGACGTCGCACCCGGTGCGGTCGCGCTCGAGCAGGGCCTGGCCGAGGCGGTCGCCGAGCAGCAGGCGGTTCGGCAGGCCGGTCAGGGCGTCGTGCAGCGTCTGGTGCGACAGCAGCTGCTGCGCGGCGTGCATCGCCGTGACGTCGACGTGGCTGATGACCGCACCGGGGGCGCCGTCGATCTCCGCCGGGGCGATCCGCACGCTGAACCAGCGCTCGCCGTCCGGGCCGTGGCACGGGTACTCGTGCTGGAACCGCTCCTGCCGTCCCCCGAGCACGCCGCGCAGGCCGTCCGCCACCGCGCGGGCGTCGCGGGCGCCCGGCGCGTCCGGACCGACGACGTCGCAGGCCTTCAGGTAGTTCGTGCCCTCGCTGCACGCCTCCGACAGGCCGCCGTTGTTGAGGGTGAAGGTGCGCCAGGCCTCGTTGACGGCGACGATCCCGCCGTCGGCGACGACGGCGCAGGTCGGCGCCTCCAGGGCGTCGAGCAGGCCGCGGGCGAGCTGCAGGTAGCGGTGGGCGACCTGCTCGGCCCGCTGGCGCTGCAGGGCGTGCAGCAGTGCGACGGCGAGCCGCGGCCCGTCGTACTGCCCCTTGACCAGGTAGTCCTGGGCACCCTCCGCGAGCGCCCACAGGGCGAGGTCGCCGTAGCCGCGGCCGGTCAGGACCAGCAGCGCGGTGTCCGGGTGGGCGGCCCGGACGGCGCGCACGACGGTCGGCCCCTCGGCGTCGGGCAGGGACAGGTCGGCCAGGGCGACGTCGTACCAGGTCTCGCCGAGCCGGCGCAGCGCCTCGTCCAGGGAGGAGGCGACGTGGACCTCGGCGTGGGGGAGCTCGTCCTCCAGCAGGGCGAGCACGAGCTCCTGGTCGGACGCGGAGTCCTCGATGAGCAGCAGCCGCAGGCGGCTGCTGCGGTCCAGGATCAGGCCGTCGACGCGCGCGCCTGGCATCACGGCGGCAGCCTGACCAGGCCGAGCCAGAAGTCGTCGATCGACTGCACGACGGCGATGAACTGCTCGACGTCGACCGGCTTGGTGAGGAAGCAGTTCGCCCCGAGGTCGTAGGTGCGCACGACGTCGGCCTCGGCGGCCGAGGTCGTGAGGACGGCCACCGGGATGCGCTTGAGGGCCGGGTCGGCGCGCATCGCCGCCAGCACCTCGTGGCCGGTCATGCGGGGCAGGTTCAGGTCCAGGATGAGCAGGTCGGGACGGGTCGTGGCCGGGTCGCGCAGGTGCTCGAGCGCCGCGGCCCCGTCGCGCACGACGGCCACCTCGTTCGCGACCTTCGCGCCGGACAGGGCCTCGAGGGTCAGCTCGATGTCGGCGAGGCTGTCCTCGACGAGCAGGATGCGCATGAGCTCGGCCGGGCGGCTCACGCCGCTGCCCCCGGTCCGGCCAGGGCGGCGGTCGGCGCGGCCGTGGTGGTCGCGCGCGCGTCGGGCAGGGCTGCCGTGCGGGCGCTGCTGGTCCCCGGCTCCGGCGGTGCGGGCAGCGTGACGCAGAACCGGCTGCCGCCCAGCGGCGACTGCTCCACCCACGCGCGACCCTCGGACCGCTCGGCGATCTGCTGGACGATCGCCAGGCCGATGCCGGTGCCGGGGTAGGCCTCGCGCACGTGCAGCCGGGAGAACATCGCGAACACCCGCTCGCGGTACTCCGCGGCGACCCCGATCCCGTCGTCGTCCACGACGAGCGTGACCCAGCCGTCCGACGTCGACCCGCTGACGACGACGTGCGCCGGGGCCTCCGGGCGGTGGAACTTGAGGGCGTTGCCGATGAGGTTGTTCAGCAGTGCCGTGATCGAGCCCTTGTCGCTCCAGACGTCGGGCAGGTCCTGGACCTCGACCCGCGCCCCGCCCGGCTGACCGTCGTCGTCGACCGCCAGGCCGGCGAGGACGCGGCGGGCGACGGCGCCGGTGTCGACGCGGCAGCCGGTCTGGTCGGCGCGCAGGAAGCGGCTGTACTCCAGGAGGTCCTCGATGAGGGTGCGCATCCGGGCGGCGCCGTCGACGACGTGGAAGATGTACCGGGCGCCCCGCTCGTCGACCACGTCGGCGTAGCGCTTCTCGAGCAGCTGCACGAAGCCGGTCATCGCCCGCAGCGGCTCGGACAGGTCGTGCGAGGCGACGTAGGCGAACTGCTCGAGGTCGCGGTTGGAGCGGCCGAGCGCGGCGTACTGCTTCTCGAGCGTGCGGTGGACCTGCTCGAGCTCGCCGGTGAGGGCGACCCGCTCGCTGACGTCCTGGACGCTGGTCGCGAGGCCCGCGACCTCGCCGTCCGGGCCGGTCAGCGGGGAGACGGTGACCGAGACCGAGACCTCGTGCCCGTCGACCCGCTGGTGGCAGGTGTCGAAGCGCTCGACCCGCTCGCCGGCCAGAGCCCGGGCGCGGACCGACCGGAGCTGCTCGACCGTGCTCTCCGGCAGCAGGTCACCGGCCGATCGCCCGACCATGTCGCGTGCGGCGACGCCGTACAGCCGCTCGGCGGCGGCGTTCCAGCTCGTCACCCGGCCCTCGAGGTCCTCGCTGAAGATGGCGTCTGCCGACACCTCGACGATCTGGGCCAGCAGGCCCGGGTCGCCGAGCACCGCGGTCGTGCCTGGCGTGCGGTCCTCGGTCATGCTCCTAGCATCGACCCCGACGGCGTGGTGCAGGAGGGTTGCGGCGAACCATCACGCCGTGGGCACGAGTGACCACGTACGGCAACGGGCTCCCGCGACGTGCACACCGCGTGAGGGTTGACAGCGACCTCGATCGTCCTACCGTCCCGGACAGCGGCCCTGCTCCTGTCGAGCGCTCCGGGCCGTCTCCTGCTCTTCCAGGACCCGCTGCTCCCGCCGCAGGACCTCGGCGCGACTGCCGGGGCAGTCTCCTGGGAGATCCCGTGAAGCGCACGCCCCGAACAGCCGTGACCGACGCCCCGCGCGCGCACACCTGCCGGCGAGCCGGCTCCGGCACGCTCCTCCTGGCCGCTCTGGTCAGCAGCCTCCTGCTCCTCGGCCCGTTCGCCGCTCCGGTTGCCGCCAGCGGCCCGACGACGAACTGCCAGCTGACGGCGCTGAACGATCCGGTCACGGTCGGCCACCCGGCGACCTTCCGGTTCTTCGCCGCCGCCAGGGTCCCGGAGGACCTGCCGCCGTCGCCGTCGGGGCTGGTCACCTTCTTCGACGGCCTCGGTGGCGGCGTCCTGGGCGTCGCGGTCCTGTTCCCGGCGGTGCTCAAGGACAACAACTCCGTGGACTTCAGCACGAGCAGCCTCTCGCTCGGGCACCACACGGTCTACGCGATCCTCGTCGGCCCGAGCGGACCCTGTCCGGTCCCGCCGAGCGCGGGCCAGCAGGTGGACCCGCCTCCGGCCAGTCCGAGCAGCACCGGCGTCGGGTCGTCGGCGAACCCGTCGCGCCACCTGCAGGACGTCACGCTCACCGCCACGGTCGCCCGGCAGAGCGGAGGCGCCGTGGCCGGGACGGTGCAGTTCCAGGCCGACGGCGCCGCCGTCGGCGGGCCGCAGGTCGTCGACGGAGGCGGCCAGGCGTCGGTCCACACGTCCTCCCTCCCCGTGGGCGACCATCCGGTGACCGCGGCGTTCACCAGCAGCGCCTCGGACACGCTCGACAGCAGCGGCTCCCTCGGCGGTGGGCAGACGGTGCAGCCGGCGGACACCCGGACCGCCGTCTCGACCTCGCGGGACCCCTCCGAGCTCGGGCAGGCGGTCACCTTCACCGCTCAGGTCGAGACCGTCTCCCCAGGAGCGGGCACACCGGTCGGGACGGTCCAGTTCAGCGACGGCGGGACCGCGTTCGGGCCGCCGCTCCCCCTCGACGGCGCGGGCCGGGCGTCGACCGTCTCGTCGGACCGCACGGTCGGCGCACACACGATCTCGGCGACCTACACGCCCTCCGGCGGCGACGAGAACCCGAGCTCGGGATCGGTGAGCCAGACCGTGGAGCGCGCCAGGACCACGCTGACGTACGACGGCCCGGCGTCCGGCGACTTCCACGACCCGACCGTCGTCTCCGCGACCCTCACCCGGACGGACGACGGGTCGCCGCTGGCCGGGCGGTCGGTGCAGCTGACCGTGGCCTCCTCGAGCTGCGACGCGCTCACCGACGCGGCCGGACGGGCCTCCTGCACGATCACGCCGCAGGTACCCGCGGGCGCCTCCACCGTCACGGCGGTCTTCGCGGGTGACGCCGGGAGCCGCCCCAGCGCGGACTCCCGCCCCTTCACGGTGACGCGCGAGCAGACGTCGCTGCGGTACACGGGCGACACGGTGATCGCCGACGGCGCCACCCTGCACGCCTCCGCCGTGCTCCGCGAGGACGACGGTCTCCCGGCGCTCGCCGGGCGCAGCGTCACGTTCACGGCAGGCAGTGGGCCGTCCGCTCAGACCTGCACGGGTCTCACCGACCCGGCCGGACGAGCGGCGTGCGACGTCTCCGCCGTCGCCCAGCCGCTCGGGCCCGGCACCGTGAAGGCCGCCTTCGCCCAGGACGCCTACTACCTCGCCTCGGCGGACAGCGCCTCGACGATCGTGTACGCGTTCCCGAGTCGTGGCGTGTTCGCGGTCGGCGACACCAGGGCGCTGCCGGGGGCGACGGTCACGTTCTACGGCGCGCAGTGGGCGACGGCCAACCCGCTCAGCGCAGGGGCCGCCCCGAACGCCTTCAAGGGCTTCACCACGACGACCGGCCGGCCCGCCTGCGGTGCCGGCTTCACCGCGGACCCGGGCGGCAGCGGCCTCCCGCCCGCCTCCGTCCCGAGCTACACCGGCACCCTCGTGACGAGCCGGGTCACGGCGTCGGGGTCGGGGTCGGGGTCGGCGATCGTCGGCACCGTCGTCCGCATCGTCGTCGTCAGGACGTCGACCTACGGCCCGACGCCGGGAGCGGGCGGGACGGGCACCGTCGTCGCCACGGTCTGCTGATCGGCGACCGGTCTTCGGCCGGCTGCCCCCGACGTCGCGGTGGCTCCAGGCCGTGGCGAGCAGCGGCGAGGTGCTCACCCCGTGGAGGGGAGCACCTCGCCGGTGGTGGGTCAGGCGTGCGGCCGCGCGGCCTGCACCCGCTCCGGGGTGATCGGCAGCCGACGCACCCGGGCTCCGACGGCGGCGAAGACGGCGTTGGCGACCGCAGCGCCGACCGTCCCGATCGCGGGCTCGCCCGCTCCCCACATCGGCTCGTCGGGCCGGTCGATCACGATGCACTCGATCTCGGGCACCTCGTCGAACCGCAGGACCGCGTACTGGGGCGCGAGGCTGAAGGGGGGCGCGGGCTGCCAGACCGTGGTGGTGACGGTGTCGTTGCGCCAGACCGTCTCCTCCTTCAGCGCTCGCGAGACGCCCTGGACGAGGTTGCCCTCGATCTGGTTGCGCAGGCCGTCGGGGTTCACCACCCGGCCGCAGTCGTGGGCGCAGACCATGCGCGTGACGCGCACCGTGCCTCCGGCGTCGACGACCACCTCGGCGTACGTCGCGGCGTACGCGTTCTCCAGCTCGTACTGCTGGAACGCGACGCCGGCGCCCCGACCGCCGCTCGTGGGGCGGCCCGTCCAGGCGGGGCGCAGCGCCGCGAGCACGGCGACGGCGCGCGAGTCCTCGTGCATGGCGATGCGCAGCTCGAGCGGGTCGCGACCGCCGGCAGCGGCGAGCTCGTCGAAGAACGACTCGTTGGCGAAGGTGTTGGAGAAGCCGCCGAGCGACCGCAGGGAGGTGGACCGCGGCAGCTTCCACGCGAAGCCCGTCGTCGCCGGCGCCCGTCCCCCGGGGACGGTGGTGAAGGAGCGGACCAGCTTCGCGTCGACCTGGTGGTGCGGGATGCGCGCGTAGGTGACCTGGGAGTTGCGCCCGGCCGAGTTGGCGGCGGTGGCCGGCAGCGCGGCGGGCAGCTTGCCGGTGAGCTGGCCCGCGACCAGCGTCCCTGCGTTCGTGGCGACCGGCCGCGAGCCGTGCGTCGGCGCGTAGAGCGTGTGCCACCACGCCTCGATGCCGGTGGCGCCGATCTTGCCCTTGAGGGTGTGCGCCGACGCCGGCCCCTGCGGCTCCCAGCCGTGCTCCTGCTGGCGCGTCCACTGGACGCGGACGGGCCTGCCGACCGCCTTCGACAGGAGGGCGGCGTCGGCGGCGCAGTCGTCCGCGCCGTTGTGGCCGTAGCAGCCGGAGGCCTCCGTGTAGACCACCCGGACCTGGGCGGCCGGCAGCCCGAGCAGGTCGGCGATCGCCCCGCGCAGGTTGGTGACGTTCTGCGAGCCCGACCAGACGGTGGCGCGGATCCCGGTCAGCGGGTCCGGCGCCGCGCGCACGTCCGCGACCGAGGCGCTCGCACCCATGGCGGCGTGCATCAGGAACGGGGTGAAGTAGTTGCGCTCGAGGACGGTGCCACCGGAGGCCAGCACGGCCGGCGCGTTCCCGCGCCGCAGCGGCGCCTCGGCCACCTCGGCGTACCAGTTCGCGGGACTGCGGAGCTCGTCCTCCAGCGTCGCCCACGGCAGCATGGCCGGACCGGCGTTCCAGAGGGCCCAGCTGCCCGCCGACTGCGCCGCCCGGGCGGCCGCGGCCTCGCCGGTCGCGACCACGCCCACGACGTTGCCGACGACGACGACGTCCGTCACGCCCGGCACGCTCATCGGCGGCGCCTTGTCCACCGACCGGAGCGTGGCGTTGCGGCCCGACGGCCGGATCACGCGTCCGTGCAGCATGCCGGGCAGCGAGACGTCGGCGACGTACGTGAACGTCGCGCGCAGCTTGGCCGGCAGGTCCACCCGCGGGACGGAGCGCCCGACCACCTTCAGGTCCGCGGTCGCCACCAGCGGCACGGTCAGGTCCGCCACCGTCTCGAGGTCGGCCTCGGCCAGGAGTGCGGCGTAGGTGACCGTCCGGTTCCCCCACGAGAACGCGCCGTCCCGCGCCTTCACCCGCTCGGGGGCGTCCGCGGTGCCGAGGTGCTGGGCAGCCATGCGCTGCAGCGCGGCGAAGGCGGTCGCGGCCGCGTGCCGCAGCGGCTCGGCACCCTCCTGGAGCGACTTGGACCCGGCGGTCGTGCCCTGCGACGGCGTGAGCAGGGTGTCGGCCTGGACGTACCGCACGTCGGCGACGGTGAGTCGCAGCTCCTCGACGACGACCTGGGACATGGCCGTCTGGATGCCGGTCCCGAGCTCGACCTTGCCGCAGTAGACGGTGATCGCCTCCGGGGTCAGCACGAGCCAGGCGAGGGAGGTCGGGCTGGTGGACTCCTCGATGCGCATCCGGCCGGCCGGAGCCGCGGCCACGGACCTCGCGACGGCCGGGCCCGCAGGCAGCAGGACGAAGGACACGGCGACGCCGACCGTGCCCGTGAGGAAGGAGCGGCGGCTGACGGCACTCATCGGGCCATCTCCTTCGCGGCTGCGCGGATCGCGTCGATGATGCGGTTGTGGGCGCCGCACCGGCACAGGTAGGTGAACGTCTGGGCGTTGTCGCCGGAGAGGTGGGTGGCCACCTCTGACCGGGTCGGGACCTTCTTCTCGCCGGCGGCGACCCGCGACTCCAGCCAGGCCAGGGAGCCCATGACCATGCCGTTGATGCAGAAGGCGCACTGCGCTGCCTGCTCGTCGAGGAAGGCCTGCGGCAGCGGATGGCCCGGGTCCAGACCGTCGAGCGTGCGCACCTGCGCGGGCGGTGCCGTCGGCAGGGCCGCCACCGTGCTGACGCAGGACCGCGTCGGCACGTCGTTCACCAGGACCGTGCAGGCGCCGCACTGCGACACCCCGCAGCCGAACTTCGGCCCGTGCTGCCCGGCCTGCTCGCGCAGGGCGTAGAGCAGCTGCGAGAGCGGGTCGTCGGTCGTGAGGGTCACCTCGGCGCCGTTCAACCGGATGCTGCGCTCGGTCACGAGATCCTCCGCTGTCCTCGGGGTGGTGGCCGGCGACGCCGGCACCAGGCGACAGCCGGGGCAGCGTCACCAGGACGACCCTGCGAGGCCTGTGCCGGGAGACGGACGTGACGCCGGTCTCCTCCTGCACTGGAGGCGGCGGGGCGGCGGGAGATACCCGACGACGTCGAGCAGCACGGCGGAGGAGCGCCCGCACGCGGACGAGGTGCGCTTCTTGAGCGGGCGCAGGACGGCTCGTGACGCCCGCGTGGCCCAGCCGGACGTGGGGTCGGCGGCCCGTCGGTCGGCCTGCGGTCAGCTCCGCGGAGATCGCTCTCCGGACGCCGGTCGGTCCAGGACCACGACAGCCGCCTGGAGCCGGCGAAGCAGCGCGCTCTTGCCGAGGGAGCGCGCCTGCTCTGCCGCCAGCAGGTGCCGCAGTCCCAGCGCGAACGCCTCGTCGCGGGCAGCTGCGGACAGCGAGACGAGGTCGGTCGTGACCTCCGAGGGCGTCATGCAGGGACGGTCGGCCCGCGAGGCCCGGACCGCCATGGCCCAGGTGGGCCGTTGCACGAGCGCAGCCAGGCCATGCACGACGCTCGCCGGTACCGGTGCCGGTGCCGTGGCGGTTGCTGGCCGGTGTCGGGGCCGTGCCGCGGGTGGTGCCGTGGCGGTGCCGGTGCCGGTGCCGGTGCCGCGGGCGGTGCCGTGGCCGTGGCTGGCCGGCGCCGGTGCCGTGTGGGCTGCGGCGACCCGGAGGTCGGCGACGGTGTTCGACACGTGGCGCACGGTCGTCAGCCACAGCACCAGTCGGTCGGCGACGGGTGGCATGAGGCCGGGCCCTCCTCGATCAGCCTCCGCTCCCGGCCGGTCAGCGGCGGGAAGGCACTGTGGGTGGCGCCGCGAAGACCGACTCCCTCTGTTGGAACACCGCAGCACGATGACGACCAACTCCGGCGCCGCGGTCACGACGGGGGCCGTGCCCTCGATGCCGTTCGGGTCGGGGCCGAGGACGTGCTGGTCGTAACAGCCGGCAGCCCCGCGGTCACCCTTAGGCGACCACGGGGTTGCTCCTGTGCTGCTCTGAGCTCCTAGACGGGCGCGGCCGTGAGGACGTCGAAGCCGAGGACGGGCAGGAACGTCGGGTTCGGCTCGGTACCGGGCGGCAGGACGGGGCGGATGACCGCGTCGAAGAACGTCCGCCACGCGTCCGCGTCGTCCCAGACCTCGAACACGGTCAGCCCGCCGTCCTCGGCGACCGCGACGTGGCTGTGGCAGGCCGGAGTCGCTGCCAGCGCCGGCTCGACGTGCTCCCGGCTCGCGAGGTAGGCCTCCTCGGGCATGTGCGGGATGTGCATGCGCATCAGAACGGACACAGCTCCTCCTTCGGCGGCCTGGTGCCGCGAGCAGCACGCTGGCAGGCGGAGCCGCTCACGGCCAGGACCCCGATGAGCTGTTCCGGCATGGTCAGATCGGGAGCGACGGCGGCACGACCGACCCACGGCTCCGCCACGGGGCGTCAGTTCCAGCCTCTGGCCCTAGCCCTGGCTCATGTCGACGAAGCGGCTGTAGTGGCCCTGGAAGGCGACGACGATCGTCGCCGTCGGGCCGTTCCTGTGCTTGGCCACGATGAGGTCGGCCTCGCCGGCCCGCGGGCTCTCCTTCTCGTACATGTCCTCGCGGTGCAGCAGCACCACCATGTCGGCGTCCTGCTCGATCGAGCCGGACTCGCGCAGGTCGGACAGCTGCGGCTTCTTGTCGGTGCGCTGCTCGGGGCCACGGTTGAGCTGGCTCATCGCGATGACCGGGACCTCGAGCTCCTTGGCCAGGAGCTTGAGGTTGCGGGAGAGCT
>JAOPWW010000136.1 GCA_025965495.1 Frankiales bacterium | reverse complement strand
GCAGCTGCTGGAGAGCACCCGCACCCGGCTCTGGGCCGCCGAGCTGTCGCTGCTGCTCCCCCGCCACCCCGTGGCGCTGCGGCGCGAGCGCGGCGAGCTCCTCGTGCGGCTCGGTGACCACCTCGGCGGGGCGGCCGAGCTCGAGGCCTACGCGACGGTCGTCGAGGACGCGGACCCGGTGCAGGCGGAGACGGCGCGGCGCGAGGCGGGGCTGGCGAGGAGCCGGCTCAACTAGGTCGGACACGCCTCGAGGGCGGCCCGTCGTGCGGACCGCCCCCGAGGAGAGCGCCTAGAAGATCGCGGTCGGGCGGGCCTTGCCGCCGTTGCTGACGCCGGCGGCGTTGGTGAGGGTCTGGCCGGTGCGGGTCAGGAACCCGAAGTTGCCGGAGCCGGTGAAGCGGCGCGGGATGAAGTACGTCCCGCTGCTGTCCGTCTTGATCTGCGAGGTGAGGATCTCGCGACCGTTCGCCACCCGGTACAGCGTAATGAGCTGGCCGGCGCGCCGCGGGAGGATGCGGCCCTGTAACGTGTAGCTCCGGCGGCCGTTGCGGACGACTGTGAGGCTGAGCGCGGTGCGGACGTTCACGACGAACTGCGAGGTCGTCTCAGCGGTCCCGCTCTTGCGGACGAACAGGCGCGTGTTGGTGCCCGGCGTGATCCGGAAGGTCAGCTGTCCGTCCGCATCGAGCGGGCTCGGACCCCGGACGACTGCGAACTTCGTGTTCGGGCGGCTGTAGGCCACCAGCTCGATGAGGGTGCCGGGTCGGCCGGTCGCCCTGACGAACGACGGGACGCCCGGCGTGATCGTGGTCGGGGAGACGGTCGCGCTGATCGGGTCGCTGTCCTGGCCAGGCGCGGTCGGGGTGATCGTGCTGGACGCGCTCGGCGACGTCGTCACCGTTGCGGTCGCGCTCGGCGTGACGGTCGGACAGGCAGCCGGACTCGTGGTCGCCGTGGCCGTCGCGGACGGTGAGGTCGTCGCCGTCGGGGACGCTGAGGCCGAGCCGCCGCCCGTGGTCGGCAGCAGCGACGTGACGACGCCGGGGACGATGCTCGTGGGCGACGTCGTCGCCGTGGGCGTGGCGGAGGCGACCGGCGTCGCGCTCGCGGACGGGCACGGCGACGCGGACGGGGCCGTCTGCGCGCTGGCGGGCGCGGAGGTCGCGAGCAGCGGCAGGCCGAGGGTGAGCGCCGTAGCGCTCAGACCGGCGCTGCCCCAGCGCACGAAGGACGAGGGGTTCACGAGGTGCTCCTGTCATGGGGGTCGTGCGGGTCCGTCGACCCCTGCCCGGTCCCGGGCCCGCGACCCGTCCGGCACGGACACGTCACACCGACGTCACCTGGGCGCACGCTCGCGCCGACCCCTACCCTCAGCCGGTGCTGCACCTCCACGACACCCGGACCCGCAAGGTCGAGCAGATCGTCCCGTCCACCCCCGGCCTGCTGACGGTCTACGCCTGCGGCCCGACGGTCTACCGGTACGCCCACGTCGGGAACCTGCGCACCTTCCTGCTCACCGACCTCATCCGCCGCACCGCGGAGCAGCACAGCCTGCGGGTCAAGCTCGTGCAGAACATCACCGACGTCGGGCACATGCAGGACGACAGCGGCATCGACGACGGCGGGGAGGACAAGCTCCTCGCCCAGGCGCGGCTCGAGGACCGCTCGCCGTTCGCCATCGCCCGCTTCTACGAGGACGCCTTCCACCGCGACCTGCGCGCCCTGAACGTGCACCCCGCCGACGCCTACCCGCGGGCCTCGGAGTGGATCCCCTCGATGATCACCCTCATCGAGACGCTCGTCGCCCGCGGCAACGCCTACGTCGGCACCGACGGCACCGTGTACTTCTCCGCCCAGAGCTTCGAGGGCTACGGCGCCATCAGCGGCAACCGGCTCGAGGACCTGCGGGCCGGGCACGGCGCCACGGGTGAGTCGACGGCGACCAGCGCCAAGCGGTTCCACGGCGACTGGGCGCTGTGGAAGAAGGCCGGCGAGAACCGTGAGATGACCTGGGACAGCCCCTGGGGCCGCGGCTTCCCCGGCTGGCACGTCGAGTGCTCGGCCATGTCGGTGGACCTGCTCGGGGAGACCATCGACGTCCACACCGGCGGGATCGACCTGCGCTTCCCCCACCACGAGGACGAGCGGGCCCAGAGCGACAGCGCGGTGGGCCACGAGGTCGTGCGGCACTGGGTCCACGGCGAGCACCTGCTGTTCGAGGGCCGCAAGATGGCGAAGTCGACCGGGAACGTCGTCCTGGTGTCCGACGTCGTCGCCAAGGGGCACGACCCGCTCGCGCTGCGCCTGGCGTTCCTGTCCTCGCGCTACCGGACGCAGGCGAACCTGTCGTGGGACACCCTCTCGGCCGCCGACACCCTGCTGGGTCGCTGGCGCACCGCGGTCGCCGGCTGGGCGGAGGAGCCCTCGCAGGCCATGTCGGCCGCGTACCGCGACGAGGTGCTGGCCGCGTTCGACGACGACCTCGACACCCCTCGGGCCGTGCAGGTCCTGCGTCGGCTGGAGAAGGACGACGCCGTCGCGCCGGGCGCCAAGTTCGAGACCTTCGCGTGGGCCGACCGGCTGCTCGGGCTGGACCTGGCCCGCGAGGTCGGGCAGACCAGGCCCGTGGCGGTCCTGCCCGAGGGCGCGGGCGTGCTGCTGGACGCCCGGGCGCAGGCCCGCTCGGACAGGGACTTCGCGGCGAGCGACCGGCTCCGGGACGAGCTGGCGGCGCTGGGCGTCGTCGTCAAGGACACCAAGGCCGGCCAGGAGTGGTCGCTGGCCTGACGCCCTCGCCTCTCCGGGACTTCTCGCGGACTCCCTGCTGCTCCCTCCGACGGCTCCCGGCTCGCACTGGTGGGGCCGGACGTGGTGCCGGTGATCCACGGCAGTCCGCCCGTGCGCGGAGGCGGGCGATCCGCCGTCGATCACCTGGGGCGTCCCGGCAGTCCGGCGGTCCGCGTAGCCCGGCCGCTGCCGATGATCCACGGCAGTCCGCCCGTGCTCCAGGGCGGGCGATCCTCCGTCGATCACGCGAGCAGGACCCGTCGCAGCAGGTCCACGACCTCGAGGGAAGCCTGGCGCACCGCGCGCCCGTCAGCCGCAGGAGGACGACGCGATCGGCGAGGGAGTCCACCTGCACGGCGTTCGCGCGCAGCAGGTCGTCCTCCCACTGGCCGACGAAGCGGTGGTGCGCACCGTCGACCTCGACGACCACCCTCTGGCGCTCCCACCACGCGTCGAGGTAGCGGAGCCGGCTGCTGCGCTGCCGCAGCTGCAGCCGGTCGGGACGTGGCAGGCGCGCCTGACGCAGCAACCGCAGGAGGTCGAGCTCGGAGCGGGCGTGAGCGCCGAGCTCGACGTCGTCGAGGAGGGCCCGCAGGACCGCGCGGCGCGGGAGCCGTGGTGCTTCGGCGAGAGCGGCGCGGAGCGAGGGGACCGGCACGAGCCGCTGCTGCACGACCGACGCCAACCGCGACTCCGCCTGGCGGTCCGTCCCCGCCCAGGACGCGGCGTGCAGCGCGGCCACGGCGACACGGGCGACCGGCGGCCGGTGCACGGGGTGGCGCAGTCGCGAGACCTGGGCGGAACGGTGGTAGCGCACCAGCAGCCCCGCCGGCTCCAGCCGGCGCGGGACCAGCCGCACGTCCCGGTCCACCAGCACGTCGACGGCGCCGAGCGGACCCCAGGACCAGCCCTGCTGCTGCAACGCCCAGGTACCGGTCAGGCAGGCGCTCGCGCCGCCGCAGAGGACTGCGGCCCACGCGAGCTCCCGGTCGGTCGGCCGCCCTCGGTGTGCCACGGCGACGCCCGGCGTGGGCGCCTGCCAGCTCCGGCGCAGGCGCCACTCCCAGGCCTCCGGGGTGAGGCCGGCCGCCAGGGCCTGCCGGCGCGTGAGGACGCCGTCCTGGAGCGCCAGCAGGGCGTCGAGCGGCAGCGGGGGACGCTCGGGCAGCGGTGCGGCACTCACCCAGCGAGCGTCGCGGTCTCCCCGCCGGTCCGGTAGCCGCCGAGGCCGGTCCGGGGACGACCGGTGACCTGTGGACAGGTGCGCGCCCGGTTGTCGGCGCAGACAGCGTGGGCAGGAGTTGATCGACGGCTGATCGGCCGTGCTCCAGGACGGGCGGACTGCCGTGGATCACGGAGGCGCCTCCACGATGCGGGCTGTGCCGGTGGAGGAGCACCGAGGGGCCGACCCGGACTACCTCGCCTTCGCCCCGCTCGACGCCCCCGCCGACGCTCCCGCCTTCGCGCCACCCGGCGGCGGACCGCATATGAAGTTGGGCTCAGGCTTGTACCGGGTCCGGAAGCTCTGCCGCCGGACCTCCCGGCCGCCCTGCCGGAACACCCGGGTCACGACGACGTCGAAGCCGTTCGCGCCCGACGCCGGCGTGCAGTCGTCCCGCGTGACGTACTCCTTCTGGAACGGCGTGATGTTCGTGCGCGGCCCGGTCAGCGCCTCGACGGTGTAGCGCTTGGTCCCGTAGAACGTCACGGTGACGGAGGTGCCGGTCGTCGACGTCGTGACCAGCACGCCGTGGCCGCTGTCGTTCTTCCACTTGAGGTCGACGCTCGGGTAGAACACCGTCGCCTCGCGCCCCTCGGGGTAGCGGCTGATGTAGTAGCTGTGCGGCTTGTGCTCGACGTCCTGCAGGCCGCTGAAGAACACGGCGTTGAACATCGTCGTGGCGAACTGGCTGACGCCGCCGCCGACGTCCTTGACGAACTCGCCGCCGAGGATCTGCGGCGCCTCGACGAAGCCCTTGTCGGCGGTGCGCCGCCCGACGGCGCCGTTGAGGCTGAAGGTCTCCCCCGGCAGGACGAGCGTGTCGTCCACCAGGGCCGCGATCCGGTGGATGTTGGTGACGCGGGGCGCGCAGCAGGGGTGGCGCGTCGTGAAGGTCCCGATGACCTCCTTCACGCCGAGCGAGCGTGCCCCCTCCGTCGTCAGCGACGGCTGCGACGCGACCAGGGCGACCGTGGCGGTGCGGGGGGCCGGCCGGGTGAGGGCGGGCTGGACGGCGGCCACGAGGGCGGCGGCGTCGAGGGTCTGGCCGGGCTTCGAGGGGACCACCTGCGGCGTGCCCCCCACGAGGTGGATCCGGGCGTCGACCGGCTCCTGCTCGACGGCGGCGACGCGGTCCCCGAGGGCGGCCACGAGGGCCGGCGCGGACAGGGCGGGGACGAGCGCACCGTCGGCGTCGGGGCTGAAGCGGAGGGCGGCGGCGACGTCGGCGGCGCGGACGACGAGCGCCTTGCCGCCGACCTGGACCGTGACGGGGGCGGAGACCGCGGGCTGGGCGACGCCGGTCAGCGCCGCCTGGACCGAGGCCGGCGTGGTGGTGACGGCCTTGCGGGTCACGGGGAGCTCGACCGGCCCGGCGGCCCGCAGCCAGTGCTGGGACACGGCCGAGACGGCGCCGTCGAGGTCGAGGGTGCGACCGCTCTGCGGCGCGACGGCGACCGGGGTCGTGCCGTCGAACCGGACCGTGCCCTCGCGCGGGGACCGGTCGACGGCGGCCTTCACGTCGCCGAGGGCCCGGCGCAGGGCGGCGTCGTCGACCGTGCCGTGGACGTCGACCTCGCGCCCGGTCCCGAGCAGACCCTTGACGCGGTCGAGCGGCCCGCCCCCGAAGGCGTCGTCGACGGCGGCGTCGACGTCGAGGGACAGGCCGGCGGCGGCCGGGTCGAGCTGACGGGTGACGTCGTCGGCCTTGACCGGGAGCGAGGCGGTGCGGTCGGCGACGGCGGCGCGCACCTTCGCGGCCGCCGCGGCGCGGCCCAGGCCGCCGAGGTCGACGCCGTCGAGGGTGACCCCGCGCGGCACCTCACCGGCGGACGCGACGGTCGCGACGCCGAGGACGGCACCGGCAGCGACGACGGTCCCCCCGACGGCCAGCAGCAGGACACGGGGCAGTGACGGCACGGCTGCAGGCTAGGCGAGCGCCTCTCAGGCGGGACCGGCGCGCCCCGCGAGACGGGCGTTGTCGATGACGATCGCCGCGGGGCCCTCCACGAGCTTCAGCGTCGACAGCGCGGTCTCGCCGAAGGCGTTCTTGGTCGCGCTGGACAGGGCCAGCACCCCGACGACGGCACCGCCGTGGCCGCGCAGGGGCATCGACAGGAACGTCGACATGGGTGCGGACTCGGCGCCGCCGGGCAGGTCGTCGGGGTCCTCGACGAGGGTCCCGCCGGCCTGCGCGACCCGGGCCGACAGGGCGCTCGGGTCGAGCTGCACGCCGTAGGAGGCGAGCGACTCGGTGGCGGCGGCGACGAACTGCGCGTAGTGGCTGTGCGCCGTGGGCTGGCCGACGGCGACGTAGGCAGCCCGCTCCTCGGCGAGCACGACGGCCGCGAGGTCGTAGCCGACGAAGCGCTGCGCGACCCCGAGCAGGGCCGCGACGGTGGCCTCCAGGCCGTGGGAGGTGGCGGCGATCGCGGTGACGGAGGAGGCGACCGAGCTCTCGAACAGCTTGCGGTCGAGCAGGTCGCAGACCCTCGACAGGACGTCCTCCTCCGACAGCTCTAGCGGGTCGGCAGCCAGGCGCGGCCGGCCGCCGCGGGACGCCTGCGCGGCCAGCAGGACCTCCTCGAGGGTGCCGGCGAGCTCGGGGGCCTCGAAGTCCTTGGTGAGGTACCGGTCGACGCCGGCCTGCCCGGCCCAGTACCGGTCGGAGGCGGCGTCGAGGGAGGTCAGCATGACGACGGGGATGTCCGCCGTCTGCCAGTCGTCCTTGAGCACGCGCGCGGCGATGAAGCCGGAGACCCGGGGCATCTGGACGTCGAGCACGACGGCGTCGGGCTGGTGCGCGAACACCTGCTGCACGGCGCCGATGCCGTCCTCGGCCTGGACGACCTCGTGGCCGGCCTTCTCGAGCACGCTCGAGACGATGCGGCGCAGGGTCGGGCTGTCGTCGGCGATCACGATGCGGGCCATGGGCTACCTCCCTACCAGTCGGCGGACCGTGGACACGAGCTGCTCCTGGTCGAACTCGTGCTTGAGCAGGTACGCCGAGCAGCCGGCCTCGAGGCCCGCCTCCCGCGCGTGGTCCTCACCGCGCGACGTCATGATCACCACGGGCACGTTCTCCCAGCCGGCCGTCCGGCGGATCGTCCGGGTCAGGTCGAAGCCGTCCATGCCCGGCATCTCGACGTCGGACAGCACGAGGTCGGCCGGGTCGTCGCGCAGGCGGGAGGCGCCGTCGAGGCCGTCGACGGCGGTCTCGACCTGGTAGCCGGCGCCCTCGAGGATCACCCGCTCGAGCTCCCGGACGCCGACCGAGTCCTCGACGACGAGCACCCGGGGGCGGCGCGCGTGGGTGACGGTCGGGGCGGCCCGCTGCACCAGGGGGGACACGAGCGGCAGGCCCCCGGTGGAGGTCTCGGCGAGCTCGCGCAGGTCGAGCAGGCACACGACCGAGCCGTCGCCGTCGATGGTGGCGCCGGCGATGTGGGGCACGCGGCCGAGGAAGCTGCCGAGGTCCTTCACCACGAGCTCGGACTCGCCCTCGAGCCGGTCGACGGCCCACGCGACCTGGCCGCCGCCGTGTCGGACCACGAGGGCCGCGCGGGGCTCGTCGCCGGGCGCGCGGGACAGCCCGAGAGCCGCGCCGAGGTCGAGCAGGGGGACCGAGACGCCGTGCCGCACGACGACGGTCGCGCCCGCGAACGTGCGCACCTGGGCGTCCCGCAGCGACAGCGACTCGACGACGCCGGGCACCGGCACGGCGTACCGCTCGTCGCCGACCCGGGCCACCAGGCAGCGCAGCACGCCGAGCGTCACCGGCAGGGTCAGCACGAACGCGGTGCCGCTCCCCCGCTCGCTGAACACCTCGACCGAGCCGCCGAGCTCCTCGACGGCGTCGCGCACGACGTCGAGGCCGACGCCGCGGCCGGACGTCGCCGTGACGGTGCTCGCGGTGGAGAAGTCGGGGGTGAACAGCAGACCGAGCAGCGGGGGTCCGGCCAGGGCGCTGTCGGCGGGCAGCAGGCCGAGGGCCACGGCCTTGCTGCGGACCCGCTCCTCGTCGACGCCGGCGCCGTCGTCGGACACCTCGACCACGACGGTCCCGCCGACGCTGCGGGCGCTGACCGTGACGACCGCCTGCTCGGGCTTGCCGGCGGCGCGGCGGGCGGCCGGGGTCTCGCAGCCGTGGTCCACGGCGTTGATCACCAGGTGCTTGAGCGCGTCGGCGACGCCGTCGAGCACCTGCTTGTCGAGCTCGACGTCCTCGCCGGTCGTGACGATGCGCAGGTCCTTGCCCGTGGCGACGGCGACGTCGCGGGCGATCCTCGGCAGCGGCGCGAAGGCACGTCGCACCGGCACCATCGCCAGGCCCATGGCGCCGTCGCGGACGAGCGCCATCGCGCCGCGCGAGCCCTCGACGAGCTCGCGCAGGCCACGGACGCCGGCACTGACCTCCTCGGAGGCGCCGAGCAGGCGGTGCAGGGCGAGCACGACCTCGGGCGGCAGGACGGTGTCGGAGCGGGCGGCGGCGGCGCGCAGGGCGGAGGCCCAGCGCTGCTGCTCGGCGGTCTGGGCGAGCAGGGTGACGGCGGTCCGCTCGACCCGCCGCGCGCCGAGGTCGGCCTCCCCGACGACGTCGAGCAGGTCGTAGACCTTGCCGGCCGCGACCCGGACGCTGTCGCTGGACCCGCGCTGGGCCGGGACGGCGGCGTCGGGGCGAGCTGCGACAGGGACCGGAGCGTGCGTCCTGCCGTCCCCCGCGGCCGGTGGACCCTGCTGCAGGACGTCCGGGGCGGGCTGAGCCTCCCCCGGCTGCTGCGTCCTGCTGTCCGGCGCGGCCGGGAGGCCCTGGTGCAGGAGGCTCGGGGGCCCGAAGGCCTGGAACGAGCCGAAGCCGCCCACCACCGGGGCCGGCTGCGGGAGCACCGCGACGGTCGGCGCAGCGACGTCGAGCGCCGGCACGGCGACCGGCTCCTCGCCCCCGACGGCGGCGGCCAGGGCGTCGACCAGCGGCTGCAGCGCACCGTCGGTCAGCTCGCCCGCGACGGCGCGGCCGATCCCGTCGCACGATGCGAGCAGCAGGTCGACGAGGTCGCGGCGAACGGGGAAGCGGCCGTCCCGCAGGGCGCCGAGCAGGTCCTCGAGGTTGTGCGCGACCCGCAGGACGCCGTCGAGGCCGAGCATCCGCGCCGAGCCCTTGACCGTGTGGGCGTCCCGGAACAGGCCGGCCACGACCTGCCGCGGGCTGCTGTGCGACTCCAGCGCGAGCAGTCCGCTCTGCAGGCTGGCGAGCCGCTCCTCGACCTCCGCGCGGAAGGTCGCGATCAGCTCGGGGTCGTCCCCCCAGTTCATGCGCCGGCGCCGACCTTGAACTGGCTGATCGACCCGCGGAGCTCGGCCGCTAGCACGTTGAGCTGGGCGGCCGCAGCCGCCGCCTGGCGGGAGCCGACGGCGTACTGGCGGGAGACGTCCGACACCTGCGTCATCGCCGCGACGACCTGGTCGGAGGCCGACCGCTGCTGCTGCGTCGCGATGGAGATCTCCTTGGCGGCCGTCGTCGTCTCGTCGACCATGCCGCTGATCCGCTCGAGGGCGTCGACGACGCCGCGGGCCAGCTGCGTCCCGGCGCGGACCTCCTTGGC
>JAOPWW010000322.1 GCA_025965495.1 Frankiales bacterium | reverse complement strand
GTGCACGGCGGCAAGGGCATCTGGGGCATGCCCAAGCACCAGGCGAACCTGGACTTCCTGGTGACCCCGACGACCGTCAGCAGCCAGTACGACGTCGACGGCCTGCTCGCCTGCCGCATCGCCATCGCCCGGCCCCGCCCGCAGGCGCTCCCCGTACGGATGTCGAGCACGAACTACTGCGCCTTCCGCGGCATGCTCATGAAGTCCTCGATCAGCGTCACCGGCCTCGCCGACGTGGCGTTCGGTGCCTCCGCGCAGGCACAGCTGCTGCTCGGCGAGGCGCCTCAGGTCGCCGGGCTCAAGACCCTCGGCCTGTCGGCCCGCCCGCTGTTCACGGCCTACCTCCCGAGCACCAGCGGCGTGCTCGACGACCACGTCGAGTCGTGGTTCCTGTCCGGCGAGCACGAGGCACCGGCGGGCGGCGACGACCTGCGCAGCGTCACCGGCCTGGGGCTGTCGCAGGACTGGCTGGACGCGCCCCGGACGCTGGGAGTCCCCACGGGCTGGGCGCCGTGAGGCCGGTCCTGCCCTCCGCCCGTTACGGGCGGGTCCGCCGGCACGCGGTCGCGGCAGACCCGTGAAGCGCGCGCTGGTGCTCGCCGGCGGCGGGATGCGCGTGGCCTGACAGACCGGGGTGCTCCGCGCGCTGGAGGAGCACGGCCTGGAGTTCACGCACGTGGACGGCACGTCCGGCGGCATCATGACCGCGGCCGTGCTGCTCTCCGGTCAGTCGCCCGCCCAGATGGCCGAGCACTGGTCCGACCTCGACGTGCGGGCCTTCTCCTCGCCCCTGCCCGCGCGCCAGTACCTGCGGGGACCGTGGTCGCTGCCCGCGCTCGCCGACGCCGACGGCGTCCTCGGGACGGTCTTCCCGCACCTGGGCATCGACGTCGACGCGGTCCGGGCGAGCCGGGTCCCCGGCACCTTCGACGTCTGCGACTTCGCGACCAAGACCTGCGTCGCCGTGCCGCACGACGAGGTCGACGCCGAGCTGCTCGCCGCCGGCATGTCGCTCGCCCTGGTCATGCCGCCGCTGCGCCGTGACGGGCACGTCTGGACCGACGCGGTCTGGGTGAAGGACGCCGACGTCACGGAGGCGCTGCGACGCGGCGCCGAGGAGGCCCGACCACCGCCCGACCACCGTGCCCGCCCAGACCGTGCCCTCCCAGACCGTGCCCTAGCAGACGACCTCGACGGCGAAGTCGGGCATCAGACGGGACGGCGGCGTCTCGGTGTAGACGGTCACGGTGGTGCCGCTGATCGACGTGCGCAGCGGGTGCATCCCGAACTCGCCGCTGAAGGAGCCGTTGGCCGTGGACGGCGTGGCCAGGGCGACACACGCCGAGACGTCCCGCGGGAAGGTCACCCGCACGTCGGTGTAGCCCGCGAACCCGGCGAAGACCTCCGATGCGCCGGCGGTCACCCCGCCGCTCTGCTGCCGGACGCCCGCGGGGGCGAACGCGTTGCCGACCCACAGCGCGAACAGGCGCGAGCTGCTGGTGCCCGCCGGGCCCGTCGCACCGGCCGGGCCCGCGAGCCCGGCGGCACCCGGCGCACCAGGTGCACCGGCGGGTCCGCTCGCACCGGCCGGACCGGGCGCCCCGCGCTGGTCCCAGGTCAGCAGCGTCTCGGACTTGCCGCAGGTCCTGCCCTCGTCGACCACACGCAGTGCACCGTCCTTGGCGGCGTAGCAGGCGGAGACGACGCCGTTCGCGGCGGGGATCTGGGACCACGCGACGGTGACGAGCGTCCCGACGGCGCCGGCCACCCCCACGACCACCACCGCTGCACGCACCGGCATCTTCGGTCTGTCCATCCGGACCACGCTCCCCAGGTCGACGCGACGAGCCGAGCGGCTCTCCCTGGAGGAGGCCCGAGCGCGCGGGAACGGACAGTCCACGGCGAGGTCCTCGCCACCCGTCCGACCGCCGCGGTCCGTGCGGGTCGCGGCTCGCGAGCGACGACGCCGTCACCCCGCGAAGGGGCTGGTGCAGATGGCGCGGACGGGCTATGGACAATCGCCCGCGTGCCATGCTGCCCGGCGCCCTCTGAGGCGCGACCTGTGCTGCGACACCCGCGGCGCCGCTCCTCGCGGGGCAGGAGGCAACCCCATGCCACAGCGGAACACGAAGCTCTCGCTGCTCGCGCTCGGCGCAGCAGCTGCGCTCACCCCCCTCACCGCCCTGATCCCTGCGGACACCGCCACCGCGGCGCCCCAGCGCGCCGAGCCGACGATCACCCGCGACACCCGGCAGCTGGACGCCGAGACCGAGGGCGCCGCCTTCCAGCTCGCCCGGGACGCCTACTTCACCAGCCGCGTCACGGCCGGCGACCAGCCCCTGAGCCTCGGGCAGGCCTCGGCCGAGCGCGCCAAGGCGGCCAAGGCGGCCAAGGCCGGCAAGAAGGGTCCGGGCACGCCGGGTCCCGTGGTCGGCGGGACCTGGAGCCCCGTCGGGCCGGCCCCCACCAAGCAGGTCGGTCGCACCACCGGCACGGTCGAGAACGTCACCGGACGGATCAGCACCCTCGCCGTCGATTCCTCGGGCCGGATCTACGCGGGAGCGGCGCAGGGCGGGGTCTGGGCGCGTGACGCCGGCACCACCGTCTGGACGCCCCTCACCGACACCCTCCCCACCCTCGCGGTCGGGGCCGTCGCGGTCGCGCCGTCCAACGAGAAGGTCGTGTACCTCGGCACCGGCGAGGGCGACCTCTCGGGCGACAGCTACGCGGGCGACGGCTTCTGGCGGTCCAAGGACCGGGGCCTGACCTGGGAGCACGCCAGCGGCGACACGTTCGCGGGCGTCGCGGTGTCCCGCATCGTCGTCGACCCGACCGACACCAACCACCTCTACGCGGCCACGCTTGTCGGCAAGGCCGGCGCCCGGCGCGTCACCGAGACGCCGAGCACCCCCTACGGCGTGTACGAGAGCACCAACGGCGGCAAGGCCTGGACGCTCCGCAAGGGCACGAACGACCCGGCGAAGGGCGCCACCGACGTCCGCATCGACCCGCTGGACCCCTCGACGCTCTACGCGTCCTTCCTCGGTGACGGCATCTACAAGTCCACCGACCGGGGCGCGACCTGGGCCAAGGCGATGACCGGCCTGCCTGTCGACACCTTCGCCGCGGGCGGCAACCGGGCCGCGCTCGGCATCTCGCACCCCTCGGCGAGCGCACCAGCACGGCTGTACGCCGGGTTCGACTGGGTGGACCCGAGCACGGGCAGGCTGAGGGCCTCCCGCGTCTTCACCTCCGCGGACGGGGCCGCCACCTGGAAGGCGGCCTCCGGCCACGAGCCGACGGCCTCGATCGACTCGGTCGTCGGGTACTGCGGCACGCAGTGCTCCTACGACAACGTCCTCGAGGTCGACCCGACGAACGCCGACGTCGTCTACGCGGGCGGGCTCTACAACTACGGCCTCGCCGGCGGCGGCGTGTACCGCTCCGTCGACGGAGGCGCCCACTGGAAGACGCTCGGCTTCGACCTCCACCCCGACTTCCACGCACTCGCGCTGCAGCCCGGCACGCCGGACCACGTCGTCCTCGGCAACGACGGCGGCGTCTGGGACTCCCCGGACCGCGGCGGTCGTCTCGCGGCCGGCGACCCGCTGAGCAGGGCGGACTGGGTCAACCGCAACGACAGCGGCCTGCAGATCACGCAGTTCACGAGCATGGCCGCCGTCCCGAGCGCCCCGGGCACCTACTGGGGCGGCGCCCAGGACAACGGCACGCAGGTCAAGCTGAACCCGACCACGAGGACCTGGTACGACATCGGCGTCGGCGACGGCGGTCAGGTGCTGGTCGACCCCGACGACGCGCGCTACGTGTACGGCACGCACTACAGCATCGACCCCTACCGGATCGACACGCAGGCGCTGCAGTACGGCGGCTACACGCCGATCGCCAAGGGCATCGACAAGACCGACCGCTCGGAGTTCTACGTCCCGTGGGTGATGGACGAGGGCAACACGAACCAGCTGTTCACCGGCACCTACCGGCTCTACCGGACCGACAACGCCCGGGCCGACAAGGGCGCCGACGTGACCTGGAAGCCGATCAGCGGTGACCTCACCGCCGGCTGCCCCGGCACCGCGCCCAACGGCGCTCGCGGCTGCTTCATCAGCGCGATCGGCGTCGCCGACGGCGGCACCGGCGTCTACACGGGGGCCGACGACGGCACCGTGAGCGTCAGTCCCGACGCGGTGACCAGCAGCACCCCGACCTTCACCAAGGTGAGCAGCACCGTCCTGCCGGCCCGCCCGGTCACCCAGTTCGCCGTCGACCGCTCGGACTGGCGCACGGCCTACGTCTCCTACGCCGGCTTCGGCAGGGCGACGCCCAGCGCTCCCGGGCACGTCTTCGTCACGCACGACGGCGGGACGTCCTGGGCCGACGCCAGCAACCAGCTCCCGGACGCCCCGGTCAACTCCGTGGTGCTCGACCCGGCCGACCCGAAGCGCCTGTACGCCGGCACCGACGTCGGCCCGTTCGTCACGACCGACGGCGGCACGACCTGGAGCGCTCTCGGCTCCGGCGTCCCCGCCGTCGCGGTCTGGCAGCTCGACGAGGACAGCCGCAACGGCGTGCTCGCCTCCGGCACCCACGGCCGAGGCGCCTGGACGATCCCGACCGGCGTCACCTCGCCCGCGCTCGTGGTCGCCACCGCCGACACCGGTCAGCCGGTCGGCCCCGGCTCGACGCTGACCTACCGGACGACGGTCCGCAACGTCGGCAACCAGGACGCCACGGGCGTCGTCGTCACGGTCCCGCTCCCCGCCGGCGCGGCCTTCGTGTCGGCCAGCGACGGCGGCACGGCGACCGGGCGGACCGTGTCCTTCTCGGGCCTGGGCGTGGCGAAGCAGGGCCGCCGGGCGGTCACCCTGACCGTCCGCCTGCCCGGAGACCAGGCAGGGCCGGTCCGGCTCGACGGCGTCACCGTGACGTCCACCCAGGGCGCGCGCACGAGCGGCAGCCCGACCACCACCCCCCTGTCACCGGCCCGCGCCGTGACCAGCACACCCGCGGCGCAGACGGACGGCGCCGCGACCGGCACGGCCGTGACCTACCCCGTGACGGTGCGCAACGCCGGCTACCAGGCCGACAGCTACACCCTCAGCAGCACGGGCGGCACGTGGCCGACCCAGGTCCTCGACGCCTCGTGCACCACCGCCACGAGCAGCACGGGGACCGTCAGCCCCGGGGCCACCTCCACGGTCTGCGTGCGCGTGACCGTCCCGGCCTCCGCGGCCGACGGCACCACCGACACGACGACCCTCACGACGACGTCCGCCGGTGACGCGTCCGTGAAGGCGTCGTCGACCGTCACCACCATCGCGGTCGCGATCCCCACACTGGTGGTAGACGGCGACGACGACGGGCCGGACGCCAAGACGGCCTACCAGGACGCCCTCACGGCCAACGGGGTCCCGTTCGCCACCTGGGACCTCAAGGCCAGGCCGACGCTGCCCGGGGGCTACCTCGCGGCGCACCGGACCGTGGTGTGGGAGACCGGGAACAGCTACCCCGCTCCTGTGGCCGCGTACGAGCCCGTCCTGACGCGGTTCCTCGACAAGGGCGGCCGGCTGTTCCTGTCCGGCCAGGACGTCCTGGACCAGAGCGCCGGCACGACGGCGTTCGTCCGCACGTACCTGCACGTCGCGTGGGACGGCAGCGACCGGCAGAACGACATCCCCACGAAGGCCGTCACCGGTCTGCCCGGTGACCCGGTGGGCAAGGGTCTGGGTCCGGTGACGCTCGACCACGACGTGCTGGGGGCGAACTACGAGGACCAGGTCACGCCGATCGCGCCGGCCACGGGCGCCTTCGCCGACGACGCGCTGCAGACAGACGCGCTGTCGGTCGCGGCCGGCCCCTACAAGGTCGTGTTCCTGGCCTTCCCGTTCGAGGCCTACGGCACCGCCGCCGACAAGCAGGTGCTCATGGGCAGGGCGCTGAGCTTCTTCGGCTCCTGAGCGACGGCGGAGGGCGGGGCTGCACGACGGCCCCGCCCTCCGCCGTGTCGCGGCTCAGACGTGGGCACGCTCGGGCGGCAGGAGCAGCGGTCGGCCCGGGGCGCGGCCCAGGTGCACCACGAGGTCGTCGCCCGTCATCGGCCTCGCGAACAGGAAGCCCTGCGAGGACTCGCAGCCGATGCTGTCCACCTCCGCCCGCTGCTGCTCGGTCTCGATCCCCTCGGCGGTGACCCTCATCCCGAGGGCGTGCGCCAGCGTCGTCACCGCGCCGACGATCGCCACGCCCGCCGGGTCCCGACCGATGTCGGCGATGAAGCCCTGGTCGATCTTCACGACGTCCACGGGGAACCGGCGCAGGTAGCCCAGCGAGCAGTAGCCGGTGCCGAAGTCGTCGAGGGCCAGGGCCACCCCGAGCGCCTTGAGGTCGTCCAGCACGCCCAGCGCACGGTCGGCGTCCTCGATGAAGACCCCCTCCGTCACCTCGAGGACGAGAGCCGCGGGGTCCATGCCGGTCGCGGCGAGGACGTCCCGCACGTCCGCGGCGAACCCGAGCCCCATCAGCTGCAGCGCCGAGACGTTGACCGACAGGCTCAGCGGCCGCTCGGGGTGCGCAGCCAGCCACAGCGCGCGGTCGCGGCAGCCCTGCTCGAGCACCCAGGCGCCGATCTCGCCGATGAGCCCGTTGCGCTCCGCCACCCCCACGGCCACCAGCGCGGGCACCGGACCGCTCACGGGGTGCGTCCACCGCAGCAGCGCCTCGACGCCGGTGACGAGTCCGTCGCGGGAGCGCACGATCGGCTGGTACCAGAGCGCGAGCTCCCCGCGGGACGCCGCCCCGTGCAGGTCCTGCTCCAGCCGCGTCCTGTCGTGGACGTCCTGGGCGTCGCGCAGGTCGATCACCTTGTGGACCGCGCCCCCCTGCTTCTTGGCCTGGTACATGGCCATGTCGGCGTCGACGACGAGCTGGTCCGTGACGGACTCCCCCGGACCGCTGTAGGCGATCCCGACGCTCGCCGTGCAGTGCAGGAGGATCCCGCCGGCGAGGAACGGCGCGGTGAAGCAGTCGCCGATCCGCACGGCCAGGCGCTCCACGTCGTCCGGGTCGGCGAAGTCCTCGCACAGGACGACGAACTCGTCGCCCGAGACGCGAGCCAGGGTGTCGCCCGGCCGCACCAGCGCCTCGAGGCGCTCCGCCACGGCGACCAGCAGCTCGTCGCCCACGGCGTGCCCGTAGGTGTCGTTGACGCTCTTGAACCGGTCGAGGTCGGCGAACAGGACGGCCACGGCGCAGTGGCTGCGCTGAGCACGCCGGGCAGCGTGCTCCAACCGCTGCTGCAGCAGCAGGCGGTTCGGCAGTCCGGTCAGGGCGTCGTGCAGGGAGCTCTCGCGGTACCCGTCGGACACGGCGAGGGCCCGGCGGCGCGCGGTCGCGCTCAGCAGGTGCGCGGCGGCGACGTCGGCGAGGGCCTGGACGGCGCTGCGCATCTGCTCGTCCAGCTGGCACGGGACGTCGCGCGTCAGGGTGAGCGCACCCAGGCACGTCTCGCCGTGTCGCAGGGGGAAGCTGAAGGCGGCCGCTGCCCCGCCGAGCGACGCGGCCGCCAGGCGCGGGTACCGCTGGTCACCGGCCAGGTCGTCCACCCGCACGAACTGACCCGTGCTGAAGGCCGTCAGGGAGGGCCCTTCGCGCAGCCGCACCTGCCGCCGCTCGAAGTCGCCGGCGGCCTGGTCCGAGGAGGCGGTCCGGGACCTCGTGGTGCCGCCGAGCCGGAGCGTGACCCCGGCGTCCCAGCCGGAGTACCGCGCCGCCACCTCCTGCGCGAGCCGGACGAGGATGCCGTGCACGACCCGGCGTTCGAACTGCTTGGGCACGACCTCTGCCTCGTCCTCACCGATCCCGGCCTGGCTCTCGCCGACGACGACGTCGACCCCGAGGGAGACAGCACACGCTCTGGGCGCGCGGACCGACGGTAGCCCTCCCCGGCCACGACCGACCCCCTCGAACGACGTACCTCCGGGGACCCGCGAGGCGACTACCAGGTGGACCAGGACGTGCGCCGGCGCACGGTCGCGGTGGTGAGCAGGAGGCTCACCGGCCCGCGCGGGACGTCCGCCACGAGCCAGCGCCCGGGAGCGACCTCCGCCGCCGCCGCCGGTCTCGCCCGGGTCTGCACCACCAGGTCCCCCGCCCTCGGGTCGGCGGTGACCTCTGCACGCCCCCGGTCGGACCCCGCCGCGGCCGACAGGAGCACGGTCATCGTCGTCCCGGCGCCGCTGTAGACCAGGGTGCGGACGTCGCCGGTGGCGCCGTCGTCGACGCTGTCACGCACGAGCTCCATCAGCTCCGCCGAGCTGTCACGCGTCGCCATGGCCCGCTTCGCGGCCTCGACCACCTCGGGCGGGACCTCGGCGCCGTGCCGGCCGGCGTGCGGGCCGCTGCTGACCACGGGGGCTCCTGGCGTCGACGGGAGGGCGGCCGGACTGCCCCCGCGGAGCGACGCTAGACCTCCGGGCGCCGCTCCGCGCGACGTGACGCCTGACGGGGGACCACGACAGCAGGACGCTCGCGTGCCCGCAGGGCGGCCCGGCCGCTGCACTCCTCCACCACCGGGTGGTGCCACCCGTCCCCCCCCGCGTCCGGGACCGGGTCCGCGGCGCGGCTCGGCAGCTGCTGGGCGAGCCGCAACCAGACCACCTGGCAGACCTGCGCTGCGTCCTGCCCGACGGTGCCCTGCTCCGCGACCAGGTTCCAGACGTCCTCCAGGTGCAGCTCGACCAG
>JAOPWW010000103.1 GCA_025965495.1 Frankiales bacterium | reverse complement strand
ACGGCAGGCCCGTGTCCCGGGCGAGCCCGACGGCGTCGGCGAGGGTGACGTCGTCGGCGAGCTCCGCTCCGGGCCGGTCCGGCACACCGGGGGCCGCCCGGCGCTGGTCCGCGGCCAGCGTCTCCTTGCCGGCCCGGCGCCGGCCGAGCAGGACGGCGTCCGCCCCGAGCGCCAGGGCCGTGACGACGTCGCGCCCGGACCGGACCCCGCCGTCGACCAGGACGCCGGCCCGTCCGCCGACCGCCTGGGCGACCTCCCGCAGGACGTGCGCCGTGGCGACGGCGCCGTCGAGCTGCCGCCCGCCGTGGTTGGACACGACGACGCCGGCCGCTCCCGCCTCGACCGCCAGCAGGGCGTCGTCGGCGCGCAGCACGCCCTTGACCCAGAACGGCAGGCCCGTGTCCCGGGCGAGCCCGACGGCGTCGGCGAGGGTGACGTCGTCGGCGAGCTCCGCCCCGGGCCGGTCGGGCACACCGGGGGCCGCCCGGCGCTGGTCTGCGGCCAGCGTCTCCTTGCCGGCCCGGCGCCGGCCGAGCACGGGCGCGTCCCCGGTGACGACGAGGGCGGCCGCGCCCCGCTCCCGCGCCTGCCCGGCGACCTCGCGGGTGAGGCCCCGGTCGCGCAGGACGTACAGCTGCTGCCACCAGCGGCCTGCCGGCAAGTCCATGTCGGCGAGCCCGACCGACGCGCGGGCCGACACGACCGGGAGCGACCCGCCGGCGACGGCGCCCGCCACGGTCGCGCGCTCGCCGTCGGGGTGGGCCAGGCCGTGCAGGGCACACGGCCCGAGCAGCACCGGCAGGGCGAGGTCGACGCCCCCGACGGAGGTCCGGGTGTCGACGCTGCTGACGTCCCGGAGCACCCGCGGCCGCAGCCGGTGCGCCCGCCAGGCCGACGTCGCCTCGTCCGCGGTCTGCCCGTCGCCGGACGCGCCGTCGTAGTACGCCAGCACCTCGGGCGGCAGGACCGCCTGCGCTCGCTCCCGGAGGTCCACGCCGACCACGGTGCCACCCCGGGTGGGCCGGCCGGGCGCGGGTACCTCCGCCGCATGAAGCTGCGCCTGCTGCTCGCCGTCGTCGCCGGAGCCGTGCTCGGGACCCCTGCGGGCCGGGCCCGCCTCGCCCGCCTGGCCGGACGGGCGCCCGGCGTCTCCCCGACCCGGGGCACACCGCCGCCGCTGACGACCGCCGCGACGGCGCCCCTCCCCGTCGCGAACCCGCTCGACGCGCCGCCCATCACGGACACGGGCGTGCTCGGGGCGCACCCGCCGCTCGGGCCCGACTCCACCGGGGCGGAGGTCGCGATCGACCTGTTCGAGCACGGGGACGGACAGTCCCCGGCGGCCCGCTAGCCCCGGCGCAGCACCGCGCCGGCGACCACGCGCCCGGTGCCCTGCGCGGTCAGGTAGAAGCCGCGGCGACCGTCGGCCAGGAACGTCAGCGCGTCCTGGACGGCGTCGTCGACGGGGGTGTCGGCGTCGCGCTGGAGCAGCCAGCGGCTGAACTCCACGCACGGCGGAGCGGCCTGGACACCGGTCAGGACGAGCGGGTCGCCGTCGACGACGTCGAGCAGGAGCGTGCCCTCGAGGTCGGCCTCGGTCAGGGGGCCCGGGGTGTCCAGAAGCAGCGTCTCGCCGGCGCACCCGTCGACGGCGTGCGGGCCGAACCGCGCGCGGACCGCGTCGTAGTGCGCCCGGGGCAGTACCGAGACGCCGTTGACGCCGCCGCGGACGTTGCGCGTCTGCGGGTGGTCGGCGTGGTGGGCGTCGAGGGCGCCGTCGGGGGCGACGACGCCGCGCGGGCCGAGGTCCAGCGCCGCGACCTCGAGCAGGGGCGCGGGGTCGTAGGTGCGGGCGCCGCGGGGACCGGGCTTGAGCGGGGAGCGCTGCAGCTGCAGCCGCACGACGGTCCCGACGACGTCACCGGACGACACAGGACTCGCCCCCCGTCAGGCCCGTGACGCGGCTGGTGGGGGCGGCACCGTCGAGGAACCCGGCGAGCCCGCCCTGGCTGCCGAGGAACTCGTCGCCGAGGGTCGCCTTGCTGAACGTCACGCCGGGCAGGGCCTGCTGCACCTCCGCCCGGGTCGAGCCGACCTTCAGGCCGGTGTCGGTCACGAGGCCGGCCCCGGACTCGTCCCAGCCGACGAAGCGCTCGCCGTCGAACAGCACGTCGAAGCCGCCCGCGCCGAGATCGGTGCGCGAGCCCTGGCCGCACTCCACCACCTGCTGCTTCGGCTCGCCGAGGGTCGCGGCGAGGGCCGGGGCCACGATCGCCGTGCCGCTGCCGAACGGGATCTTCTCGGTGGTGCCGTCGTGCTGGAGGGCGATGCCGTCGGGGAGCAGCACGAGGGTGGCCGTGCCGGTGGTCGCCGCGCTGGTCGGTGCGGCTGCGGTCGGGGAGGCCTGCCCGACCGGGTCGACGGCGTCGTCGGTGCCGCAGGCGGCCAGCGGCAGCAGGCAGAGCAGGAGGGCTGCGGTGCGGCGCGTCATGCCCTCATTCTGCCGCGAGGGCGTCCCGGAAGGCCCGGGCGACGGCCCGCAGCTCCTCCTCGGGGTCGACGCCGGCCTCCCGGCAGCGCCGGACCAGCTCCCAGAGCGCGCCGCCGAGGCCGTCGTAGGCCGGCACCTCGTGCCCGGCCCGGGCAGCCCGCTTCTGCAGGGCGGCGGCGAGCGCGAGGGCCGGCTGCCCCATCGGGACGCCGCTGGTGGGGGTGCGGCCCTCGGCGGCCTTGAGCCGCTCCCAGCTGCCCTCGAGGTCGTCGGCGGAGGCGCCGGCGAACACGTGGGGGTGCCGGCGGACGAGCTTGGCGACGAGGTCGTCGGCGACGTCGTCGATGCCCCACGCGCTCTCGCTCGCGATGCGGGCGTGGAACACGACCTGCAGCAGGACGTCGCCGAGCTCCTCGCGCAGCGCCTCGACGTCGCCGTCCTCGAGCGCCTCGTAGGCCTCGTAGGCCTCCTCGAGCAGGTGCTTCTTGAGGCTGGCGTGGGTCTGCTCGGCGTCCCACGGGCAGCCGCCCGGGCTCCGCAGCCGGTCCATCAGCGCGACGACGTCGAGCAGGTGGCTGCCGGGCGGGTCGTAGGAGCCGTAGACGACCTCGAGCGGGACGGCGGCGTCGCGCGCGGACAGGTCGCCGAGGGCCCGCACCAGGCCGGCGTCGGCCGCGGCGTCGGCCAGCCAGACGACGTGCTCCCCGGCCGCCGCACGGGCGTGCAGGTCGCGGGCGAGCGCGACGTCGCCAGGGGCGGCCTCCCCGCCGTAGCCGGTGCGCAGGTCCGCGGCCGCCTCGGGGCGCGGCACGGCGACGACGTCGACACCGGCGTCGCGCAGGAACGGCACCTGCGGGTGCGCCACGTCTCCGACCGACACCGGCCCGGACCGGAGCGCCTGCCACGCCGGCCAGGTCAGGACGCCCGGCGGCGTCCGCGGGGACGCGACGACGAGCAGGACCCCCCCTGCCGTCACGACGCCGGAGTGGCCGGGGCCTGCTCCTGGGGGACCTCCTGCGGGGCCTGCTGGGGCGCCTGCTGGGGGGCCTGCTGGGGGACGCTGCCGTCCGCGCCCTGCTGAGCGCCCTGCTGCGGGTCGACGGGCACGGCGCCCGGGGTCGCGGCCCCGCCCACGGCGGCGGGCGAGCTGACGACGCCGGGGCCCTTGGCCGCGCTGTCCACGACGGTGACGGTCTTGGTGTCGAAGCGGCCGAAGCGCGGGCTGACCCGGACCTGCTCCTTGCGGGCGGTCTGCTGCAGCAACGCCGTGATCGCCGCCTCGCGCGGGGCCTGCAGGGCCTGCCGGCGCAGCTGCGGCGTGGCCTGCGCGAGGGTGGTGGTGCGGCGCTCGAGCAGGTTGTAGACGTGGAACCCGAACTGGGTCTGGACGACGCCGTACTGGCCCGGCTTGGCGCTGAACAGCGCGTTCTCGAACTGCGGGACGTACGCGCCGCGGCCAGCGGGGTCGAGCTCGCCGCCGCGGGCCTTGCTGCCCTCGTCGAGCGAGCGCGCCTTGGCGATCGCGGCGAACTGCGACGGGTCCTTGCGGACGGTGGCGAGGACCTGCTGGGCCTCGGCCGCGGTCTTGAGCAGGATGTGCCGGGCGACGACCTGGTCGAACATCGCGATGTTCTGCTGGTAGAGCGCCTGGAGCTGGGCCGGCGGGACGGTCTGGCCCGCGACGAGCGCGTCGCCGAGCTTGTCGTTCAGCGTGAGGTCGTGGACGAAGCCCCGCAGGTCCTTCGCCGCGATGCCGCTCTGCGCCGCCTGCGTCTCGAGCTGCTTCTGGCCGCCGAGCTGGCTGGCGAACTCGGCGAGGCGCGCGTCGACCTCGCCCGGCGAGACGCTGACGCCCTTCTCGGCGGCCGCGGTCGCGAGCAGGTCGCCTGTGATCATCCGGGAGAGCACCTGGCGCTGGAAGGCCGCCCGGTCCGCGCCGAGCTGCTGCTGCGCCTGCGGGTCGGCCAGGCCCCGGTCGACCACCTGCTGCAGGGCCGTCGTGGTGATCCGGGTGTCCCCGACGGTGGCCGCTGCCCCGGCCCGCAGGGGCGCGCCGCCGCAGGCGGACAGGAGCAGGACGGACAGGACGGGGGCCGCGACGAGGCGGACGGTGCGGGTCACGTGCTCAGTGTCCCTTCAGGACGGTGTGGTGGAGGTGAGGGTAGTCAGCGCGCTGCGGCGGCACCGGCCGCGACGAGGCTGTCGCCGAGCACCGCCTCGAGCAGCTGGCCGGCCCACTCCAGGAGGGCGACGTCGCGCAGGGGCTGCCCTCCGACCCGGGCGGTCTTCGGCGTCGGCACCAGCGCCGTGCCGACCGCCGGCTTGACGACGGTGCCGGGGTAGAGGCGCTTGAGCCGCATCTCCTGGCTCTCCTTGAGCTGCAGCGGGGCGAACCGCACGCCCTGACTGCCCTGCAGCGCGACCTCGGTCAGGCCGTAGGACTTGGCGACCGCCCGGAAGCGGGCGACGGCGAGCAGGTTCTCGACCGGCGTCGGGACGGGGCCGTACCGGTCGACCAGCTCGGCCCTGACGGCGTCGATCGCGGCGTCGTCGGTGGCGCTGGCGAGGCGGCGGTAGGCCTCCAGGCGCAGCCGCTCCCCCGGGACGTAGGCGTGCGG
>JAOPWW010000319.1 GCA_025965495.1 Frankiales bacterium | reverse complement strand
TCGTCAACGACCTCGGCGGCAGCGTCAAGGGCGAGGGCGGCGACCACACCGCCGCGCAGAAGGTCGTCGACGAGATCAAGGCGGCCGGTGGCGAGGCCACCCCCAACTACGACTCCGTCTCGACCCCCGAGGGCGGCGCGAGCATCGTGCAGACCGCCGTCGACGCCTACGGCAAGGTCGACGTCGTCATCAACAACGCCGGCTTCCTGCGCGACAAGAGCTTCCTCAAGCTCACCTGGGACGACCTGGACTCGATCATCGACGTCCACCTCAAGGCCGCCTTCTACGTCAGCCAGCCGGCCTTCGCCGTCATGAAGGAGAAGGGCTACGGCCGCTTCGTCTTCACCGCGAGCAACGCCACCTTCGGCAACTTCGGCCAGACGAACTACTCGGCCGCCAAGATGGGCCTGGTCGGCCTGTCGAACACGATCTCGGTCGAGGGCCAGCGCAGCGGGATCCTGTCCAACGTGATCATGCCGGTCGCCAAGACCCGCATGACCGAGGAGCTGCTCGGCGACTTCGCGAACTACCTCGCGCCCGAGCTCGTCACCCCGATGGTCACCTACCTGGCGTCCGAGGCCTGCACGACGTCGCACGGCGCGTACTCCGCCGCCGGCGGCCGCTACGCGAAGGTCATGTGGGCGCTCGGCCAGGGCTGGTTCGCCGGCCAGGGCGCCACGCCGACCGCCGAGGACATCCAGAGCCACCTGGGCGAGATCAACGCCGACGAGGGCTACATCGTCCCGCAGAGCACCGCGGACGAGATCATGGCGCTCGCCGCGAAGTTCCAGGCCTAGCAGCACCTCCGGCGGCGCCGGTCCCCTGTCCGCAGGGGGTCGGCGCCGTCGTCGTGTCCGGGGTGTCCGAGCCGGTCCGCTGCCGCGGCAGCTCCGGGCACGCCACCGTCTCCTGCAGCGCGAGCACCAGGTGCGACACCTCCCCCAGCCCGTCCAGGCAGTCGGTCACCGCCTCCTGCAGGCCCTCGCCCTCCCAGTCCTCGGCGTGCTGCTCGTGCAGGGCGAGCAGCTCCCCGAGCGCCCCCTGGCGGTGCTCCGGCGCGAGCTCGTCCAGGACGGCCCGCGTCCTCGCGACCAGCGCCACGTGGTCGCGCAGCGCCTCCCCGAGGTAGCGCGCGTTGTCCATCACGTACTGCACGGGCGTGTTCACGCCGTGCGCCACGTCGGCTGCGAGCGCGTCGACCTGCGCGCGGTGCAGCACCTCCTGAGCGCGTGACTCCTGCTGGCGCAGCCGCCGCGCCAGGACCCGCTCGGCCGACAGGGACCGCTCGTGCGCGCGCCAGTGCACGAGGGCGACGACGCACTGCGCCCCGAGGGCCAGCGCGTGCAGCAGGCTCACCGCGACCCAGTGGTGGCGGGCGTACTGCTGCTGGTAGACGAGCGAGGGGTCGAGCACGCTGAGCCCGAGGTGGTGCACGAGCACGAAGCCCACCGACAGGCCGAGCACCGCCCACTGCTCGTAGAAGGCGACGACGGACACCACCACGAAGAAGTGGAAGTGCGACTCCGAGCTGCCTCGGGTCAGGTGCACGAGGAACGCGCTGCAGGTGGACAGCCCGAGCGCGGCGGCGCTCGCCCGGGTCACCTCGGCCAGCCGCTCCTGGCACGCCACCACCACGGCGAGGACGGGCAGCAGCAGCTCGACGCCGACGTGGCGCACCGTGAACCCGCTGGCGAGGCCGAGCAGGAGCAGGGCAGGGACGTGGGCCGCGAGCAGCCGCACGATGACGGCGTGCCGCCTGCGCCACTGCTCCCGGCTCAGGGCGCCGCCGGTCGGCAGCAGCGGCCGCACGTCCGCGCCGACGCCCTCGTCGGACCGCGCCGGGGACAGGGCGCGGCGCCCCGGCAGCCACCCGGCTGCCCGGCCGGCCAGGGCTGACGGGACGACTCGCACGAAGACGACATCGGGGTGGGCCGCTGCCGCTGGACACCCGAGCGGGTGGTGCTGGGACAGCGGGTCTGCGCGATGAGGGCGCGTCCCCCTCTCCCTGGAGCCCGCCGTGCCCGTCGCCCCGATGCCCGCCGAGGAGGCAGCCCGCCTGCGCGCCCTGCGCCGGCTGGCGCTGTTCGAGACCGAGCCCGAGCAGCAGTACGACGACCTGGCCGCGATGGTGGCCGAGCTCATCGGCGTCCCGACCGCCCTGTTCAGCCTGGTCGGCGAGGACACGCAGTACTTCAAGGCCCGGGTCGGCTTCCCCGTCTCCGGCTCGGACCGCGCGTGGTCGCTGTGCGCCTACCAGGTCCTGCAGGACACGCCCCTGGTGGTCCCGGACGCCTCGCTGGACCCCCGCTTCTCCGACAACCCCCTGGTGCTCGGCGACCTCCACCTGCGCGCCTACCTGGGTGCGCCGGTCACGAGCCCCGACGGCCAGCTCATCGGCTCGCTCTGCGCGGTCGACTACGTGCCGCGGCAGTTCACGCCGGAGCAGGTGGAGAAGGTCGCGCTGCTGGCCCGGCAGGCGTCAGCCCTCGTCGAGCTGCGCCAGACCCAGCTCAACTACCGGGCGGCCCTGTCCGCCAGTGCTCAGGTCATCGTGCACCTCGACGCCGACGGCAGCGTCCTCGCGCTGTCCGGAGGCTGGGACGCCCTCGGGTGCGGCAGCGCCGACGACGTCGTCGGGCGCCCCCTCGCCCAGCTGGTGCACCCGCCGGACCACGCGCTGCTCGACCGCCTGCTGCTGGACGGCACGGTCGGCGGCGCCGAGCTGCGGCTGTGCCGCACGGGCGGCGGCGAGGTGTGGACCTCGCTGCGCCTGACGCCGCTGCTGGACGAGCAGGGCCGGCTGCTCGGTCACGTCGGGACCGTGATGGACCTGACCGAGCACCACCAGGCCGAGGTCGAGACCCGGCACGCGCAGAAGCTCGAGGCCCTCGGGCGGCTGTCGGCGGGCCTCGCCCACGAGATCAACACGCCGATCCAGTTCGTCGGCGACAACACCCGCTTCCTCGCCGACGCCTACGACAGCATGCTCGGCCTGGTCGGCACCTACCGCTCGGTCCTCGACGCCGACGTCCCGCTGTCGTGGCAGGAGCGCAAGGACCGGGTCGCCGACGCCGAGCGCGAGGCCGACCTCGCCTGGCTCGAGCAGGAGGTCCCGACGGCGGTCCGGCAGAGCCTGGAGGGCGTCGACCGGGTCGCGAGCCTGGTGCGGGCCATGAAGTCGTTCTCCTACAAGGACCAGGACCTGCCCGAGCCCGCGGACCTCAACGAGGCGCTGCGGACGACCGTCACCGTGGCCCGCAACGAGACCAAGTACGTCGCCGACGTCGAGCTCGACCTCGGGGCGATCCCGCCGGTGCGCTGCCTGGTCGGCGACCTCAACCAGGTCGTGCTCAACCTGCTCGTCAACGCCGCCGACGCCCTGCAGGGCCGGGACCGGCGCGGGCTGATCCGCGTCAGCACCCGGCTGGAGGGCGACTCCGTCGTCGTCCGGGTGCAGGACGACGGGCCGGGCGTCCCCGAGGAGATCCGCGACCGCGTCTTCGAGCCCTTCTTCACCACCAAGGGCGTCGGCCGCGGCACCGGGCAGGGGCTCGCCCTGGCCCGCACCGTCGTGCAGGACCGCCACCACGGCCAGCTCCAGCTCGTCACCCCGGACGGCGGCGGCGCGTGCTTCGTGCTCCGCCTGCCCGTCGCCGGCCCCGCCCTGACGCAGGAGGCGTCGTGACCCCGACGGTCCTGTTCGTCGACGACGAGCCCCGCATCCTGGACGGGCTGCGCCGCGGGCTGCGCCAGCACCGCGGCCGCTGGGACATGGTCTTCGCCCCCGGCGGCTACGAGGCCATCGAGGTGCTGCAGTCCCGGCGGGTCGACGTCGTCGTGAGCGACATGCGCATGCCCGGCATGGACGGCGCCCACCTGCTCGCGTGGGTGCGCAACCACCAGCCCGCAGCCGCGCGCATCATCCTGTCCGGGCACGCCGAGCCGGAGGCGACGCTGCGGGCAGCGGTCGTGGCGCACCGCTTCCTGCACAAGCCCTGCGACCTCGAGCGGCTGACCGAGGTCGTGGACGGCGTGGTCGAGGCGCCCCAGGTCGACCGGGCGCGGGTCGCGGCGGTCCTCGGCGCCGTGAGCGCCCTGCCTAGCCCGCCCCACGTCGTCGCCCGGCTGCGCGCCCTGCTCGACGCGCCCGACTCCCCGCTGGCCAGCGTCCTCGCCGTCGTCAGCGGCGACCTCGCGCTGTCCGCGACCGCCGTCCACCTGGCGAGCGGGGCCTTCTTCACGGCGGCCAAGGGCCCGGTCGCCGTGGCCGACGCGGTGGTGATGCTCGGGGTGTCCACGCTGCGCGGCCTGCTCGACACCGCCCAGGTGTTCTGGCCGTTCGACGAGACGTCCGGTCCCCAGGGGCTGCGCGTCGAGCAGCTGTCCTCCCGGGCCGTCGTGGCGGGCCAGCTGGCCGGTCAGCTCGCCGCCGACTCCCTGGACGCCGAGGGCCGCCAGCACGCCGAGCTCGGCGCGCTGCTGCGCGACGTCGGGCGGCTGGCCTGCCTGGTCGGCGAGACGGCCGCCCTCGAGTCCGACCTCGCCGAGGCGCAGCGGACCGGGCAGTCGCTCGAGCAGGTCGAGGTGTCCCGGGCCGGCTACGCCCGCACGGAGATCGGCGCGGCCCTGCTGGCCGTCTGGGGGCTGCCGACGCCGGTGGTCGTTGCCGTCCAGCACGCCCAGCGGCCGTGGACGCACGGCCGCCCGGCCGACCCCGGGTACGCCGCCCGGGCCGCCCACCTGCTGCTGCAGGACACGCCCCTGCGCGAGCCCGGCCTGGTCGTCGACCCCGCGGAGCTCGACGGCCTCCTGCGGGCCCTCCGCGCCGACCCCGCGAGCGCCGCTCGCACGGCCCGCGAGCTGACGGCGTGAGCGTCCCCCTCCCCCGGCTGCTGCTCGTCGACGACGAGCCCAACCTGCTGCACGCGCTGCGCCGCACCCTGCGCGGCGTCGCCGAGGTCCACCTGTGCACGGACCCCCTCGAGGCCCTGGTCTGGCTCGAGCAGGCGGTCCTCGACGAGGTCGCCCCGGCCGCGATCGTCTGCGACATGCGCATGCCCGAGCTCGACGGCGCGCAGACGCTGGCCCGGGCCCGGCAGCTGTCCCCCGACAGCACCCGGGTGCTGCTGACCGGGCAGACCGACCTGGAGGCCGCCGTCCGCGCGGTGAACGACGGCGGGATCTTCCGCTTCCTGACCAAGCCGTGCCCGCCCGAGCAACTGCTCGCGGCCGTGGCCGACGCCGTCGAGCAGCACCGGCTCGTCACCGCCGAGAAGGTGCTGCTGGAGCAGACCCTCAAGGGCGCGGTGACGGCCCTGCTCGACACCCTCGGGCTCGCCGACCCGACGGTCTTCACCCGCGCGGTCCGGGTCAAGCGGCTGGTCGCGCGCATCGCCCGCGCTGCGGGGGTCCACCTCACCTGGGACCTCGAGATCGCCGTGATGCTCGCGCACCTCGGACTGGTGAGCCTGCCGCGCCCCGTCCTCGACAAGCTCGACCGCGGTCGGCCGCTGAGCGAGAGCGAGGCCGCCTCCGTCGCTCGCGTCCCGTCCGTGTCGGCCCGCCTGCTGGCCGGCGTGCCCCGGCTCGAACCCGTCCACGAGGCGGTCGCCTGCAGCCGGTTGCGCTACGACGGGCGCGACTCCCCCACCGGCTCGCCGCTGCGCGACGGGCTCCCGCTCGCCGCGCGCCTGCTGCGGCTCGCCGCCGACCTCGACGCCGCCCTCACCAGCGGGCTCGAGGAGACCGAGGCGCTGGTGCTGCTGCGCAGCGACGCAGGCGCCTACGACCCGGAGCTGCTCGCGGCCGCCGGCAAGGGCGGCGGCCAGGACGGGCGCGACCTGCGCCTGGTCGGCGTCGCCGACCTGCAGCGCAGCATGACCATCGCCTCCGACGTCGTCTCCTCGACGGGGGCCCTGCTCATCGGGCGCGGCAGCTCGGTCACCGCCGGCGTGGTCGAGCGGCTGCGGTGCCACGAGGAGAACGGCAGCCTGACCGGCCGCATCCTGGTCGAGGTGACGGCGGCGCCGGCGCTGTCGCGCACGGCCTGAGCCCGGGGCAGGCCGCCCGCGCGGCCTCGGCCGCTCTAGACGTTGAAGCCGAGCGCCCGCAGCTGGTCGCGACCGTCGTCGGTGATCTTGTCCGGGCCCCACGGCGGCATCCAGACCCAGTTGATCGTGACGTCCTCGACCAGGGGCTCGAGCGCGCTGCGGGTCTGGTCCTCGATGACGTCGGTCAGCGGGCAGGCCGCGCTGGTGAGCGTCATGTCGAGCGTGACGGTGTTGTCGGCGTGCACCTGCGCGCCGTAGACGAGCCCGAGGTCGACGACGTTGATCCCCAGCTCGGGGTCGACGACGTCCTTCATCGCCTCGATGACGTCGTCCTCGGCGGCGTTGACCTTCGGCAGGTCGGCTGCGGTGGGGGTCTGGACTGCGTCGCTCATGACTGCTCCTGCTCGGTGGTGACGGCGACAGCCTGTGCGGTCGCGTCCTTCCATGCCATCCAGCCCAGCAGCGCGCACTTGACGCGCGCCGGGTACTTGCTCACGCCCGCGAAGGCGATGCCGTCCTCCAGCACGTCCTCGTCGGGCTCGATCGTGCCGCGGCTCTGCATCAGCTCGAGGAACGAGCCGTGCACCGCCAGGGCCTGCTCGACGCTCTTGCCGACGACGAGCTCGGTCATCACCGAGGTCGACGCCTGGCTGATCGAGCAGCCCTCGCCGTCGTAGGACACGTCCTTCACGACGCCGTCCTGCACGTCGACCCGCAGGGTCACCTCGCCGCCACAGGTCGGGTTGACGTGGTGGACCTCGGTCAGGCCCTCCCCGCG
>JAOPWW010000085.1 GCA_025965495.1 Frankiales bacterium | reverse complement strand
CTACGCGACCCCCACCATCGTGGGCGAGATCAAGCGGCACGTCCGCGACAAGGGCTGGGCCATCCGGGTGCCCCGGCGCCTGCAGGAGCTCAAGCTCAGCCTGACCAAGGCCACCAGCGACCTGTCGCAGAAGAACGGCCGCGCGCCGACCGTTGCCGAGCTCGCGGCCTACCTGGAGCTCTCGGAGGAGGAGAACCTCGAGGGCCTGGAGTCGGCCAACGCCTACTCCGCCGTCAGCCTCGACGCGCCCGACGGCGGCGACGACGACAGCCCCGCCGTGGCCGACAGCCTGGGGATCATGGACGAGGCGCTCGAGGGCGTGGAGTACCGCGAGTCCCTCAAGCCGCTGCTCGAGAAGCTCCCGGCCCGCGAGAAGAAGATCCTCATGCTGCGCTTCTTCGGCAACATGACGCAGAGCCAGATCGCCGGGGAGCTCGGCATCAGCCAGATGCACGTCTCGCGCCTGCTGGCCCGCACCCTGGCGCAGCTGCGGACCGGCCTGCTGACCGAGGACTAGCGCGCCCGGTCGGGGCCGTCCGGGGCGAAGGCCAGGCGCGCCTCGGGCGCGGCCAGCTGCAGCAGGACCGCGACGGCCAGGCCGAGCACGACGACGGCCGCGACCCAGACCTTCCCCTGGGCCAGGCCGTAGCCGACCGGCAGCCCGAACAGCTGGACGACGACGACCGGGGAGCGGGCCCACTGCCGCCGACGGTCCAGCGCCCGGGCGACCGGGAGCAGCACCAGCCCGACGGCGACGGCGATCAGCCCCCCGAGCAGGGCGCCGGCCCGGTCCTCGGGGCGGCCCAGCAGGCCGGCGACGGCGTACACGACGCCGAGCACGGCCAGGGCCGCGCCCTCCACGGCGACGAGGACAGCGGCGCGTCTCACAGGAGCGTTCACGGTTCGACCGTAACCGCGCGGATACCCTCGGGCCATGCGCGCTCTCCTCGTCGTCAACCCGAAGGCCACGGCGACGACGCCGCGCATGCGCGAGGTCCTGGCCTCCGCGCTGTCCAGCGAGGTCAAGCTCGACGTCGCCGTCACCCAGTACCGCGGGCACGCCATCGAGCTGGCCGCGCAGGCCCGGGTGGACGGGCTCGACGTCGTCGTCGCGCTGGGCGGCGACGGCACCGTGAACGAGGTCGTGAACGGCCTGCTGGAGGACGGCCCGAACCCCGAGGGCCCGGCGCTGGCGGTCGTCCCCGGGGGCAACGCCAACGTGTTCGCGCGGGCGCTCGGCCTGCCGAACAACGCCGTCGACGCGACCAGCCTGCTGATCGAGGCCCTGGCCGCCGACCGCCGCCGACGGATCGGGCTGGGCCGGGTCGACGAGCGCTGGTTCACCTTCTGCGCGGGCCTGGGCCTGGACGCGGCCGTCGTGCGGCGGGTCGAGCGCAAGCGGGCCAAGGGCGCGCGGGCCACGCCCGGGCTGTTCGTCCGCCAGGGCATCACCGAGTTCTTCCTGTCCAGCGCCCGCGAGCCCGCCCTGGTGCTCGAGCGCGACGGCGGCGAGCCCGAGCCGCTCGGCATGGCGCTGGTCTGCAACACCGACCCCTGGACGTTCCTCGGCCCGCGCCCCGTCCGCGCCTGCCCGGACGCCTCCTTCGACACCGGCCTGGACCTGTTCGGCGTCCGCCGGCTGACGACGGTCGCGACCCTGCGCCACCTGCGGCAGATCCTCGCGCGCGGCGCGCGGCCCCGCGGGCGCAGCCTCCTGCAGGTCCACGACGCCGGCGAGCTGCGCCTGTCCGCCCGCGTCCCCGTCCCCCTGCAGGTCGACGGCGACGACCTCGGCGACCGCACGAGCGCCGTGCTGCGCAGCGTGCCGGACGCGCTCGACGTCGTCGTCTGAGCAGGTCGTCCCAGCAGGCCGGAGGGCTCGTGTGTGACCCGTCGCACAGTGGGCAGGGTCGGCCGCGGTCACACCCGCCCGGGACGTGACCAACCCGACAGCACGCGCGGCCGAACGAGGCCGGGAGTGCTTGCCTCCGCTGGACCGCGGTGCAACGCTGACCGCAACGCTGAGCTCCGGCCCGGCCCCGACCACAGCGGCTGCGGTCGGACGCACCACCTGCACGACAGCACCGGACCCAGCACCCGCACGCCTGCACGAGCACCTGAACACCAGCCCCTGCACCACCCGTCCCGCGTCGAGCCGCGACGCGAGGACCAGCTGCCGCCGGGAAGCCCGACCCGCCCGGCGGAGACACGAGGAGACGGACCAGATGGACTGGCGCCACCACGCGCTCTGCCGCGACGAGGACCCCGAGCTCTTCTTCCCGATCGGCACCACCGGCCCCGCGGCCGTGCAGGTCGCCGAGGCGAAGGTGGTCTGCCAGCGCTGCCGCGTCACCGAGGCGTGCCTGGAGTGGGCCCTCGAGAGCGGTCAGGACTCCGGCGTCTGGGGCGGGACCAGCGAGGACGAGCGCCGGCTGCTCGCCCGCCGCACCCGCACCACCGCCCACACCGCCTGAGGACCGTGCCGCGCGAGCAGTACGTCCGGCCCCCGCTCGTCCCCCGTGAAGCGCCTGCGGCGTGGCGGTCGGTGTGGCCGTTCCGCGTCGTCGTGCTGCTGCTGCTCGTCGTCCTCACCGTGCTGCTGGCCTACGCCTACAGCGCCCTGAACGACAGCGGCGAGCAGGACCCCGGCGTCGGGGCGTCCGCGCCGCTGCAGGTGGACCTGGACTCGCCCGCCTAGTCCGGCCGCTCCTGCTCCGGCAGCGGCACGTCGAGCACGGCCTCGGTCCCCCCGGCCGCGCCGGGACGCAGCGCCAGCCCGCCGCGCAGCTCGCCCTCCACGAGGGTCCGCACGATCTGCAGCCCCAGCCGGGTCGAGGCGGCGAGGACGAAGCCCTCCGGCAGCCCGGCGCCGTCGTCCGCGACGACGACGTCGAGGCCGCCCTCGCGCCGGGACGCCCGGACGCGGACCTGTCCCCCGCTGCTGCCCTCCGGGAAGGCGTGCTCGACCGCGTTCTGGACCAGCTCGGTGAGGACCATGGCGAGCGCCGTCGCGACCTCGGCGGGCAGCTCCCCGAACGAGCCCTCGCGCCGGACCCGCACCTCGGACTCGGGCGAGGCGACCTCGGCGCACATCGCCAGGACCCGGTCGGCGACGTCGTCGAAGGCGACCCGCTCGTCGAGCGTCAAGGACAGCGTCTCGTGCACCAGCGCGATGCTCGAGACCCGCCGCACCGACTCCTCCAGCGCGCTGCGCGCCGCCGGGTCGGGCATCCGCCGCGCCTGCAGGCGCAGCAGCGCCGCGACGGTCTGCAGGTTGTTCTTCACCCGGTGGTGGATCTCGCGGATGGTCGCGTCCTTGCCCATGAGCTGCCGGTCGCGTCGGCGCAGCTCCGTGACGTCCCGGACGAGGACCAGGGCCCCACGGCGCTCCCCCGCGGGCACCAGCGGCATCGCGCGCAGCAGCACGGTCGCGCCCTGCCCCTCGACCTCGCTCTCGCGCGGCTCGGCGAAGCGCAGGGCTGCGGCCAGGGCGGCTGACGCCCGCGGCTCGTCCAGGCGCCCCGGCACGGTCGCGAGGCGAGCCAGGGTGTGCCCGAGGTGCTGCCCGAGCAGGTCCCCGCTGACGCCGAGCCGGCGGTGGGCCGACAGGGCGTTGGGGCTGGCGTAGACGACGTGACCGGTGCGGTCCAGGCGCAGCAGGCCGTCCCCCACCCGGGGCGCGTGCTCGGCGTCGACCTCGGCCGAGGAGCCGCCGGGGTAGGGGAAGGCGCCCTCGGCGACCATCTGCAGCAGCTCGCCCGCGCTGGACAGGTAGGCCAGCTCCAGCGGGCTGGGGGTCCGGGCGACGGTGGTGTGGCTGTCGCGCGACAGGACCGCCGGGACGCGGTCGCCGCGCCGCACGGGGACCGTGTCGTGGCGCAGCCGCGACGGCGGCAGCCGCCGGTCGGGCTCGGTCGCGCGGACCACGCGTCGCTCGCGCTGGGCCCGGTCCAGGCGCCCCGCCTCGTCCGGACCCAGGGTCGTGCCGACGACCTCCTCGGGGTGGGCCGTCGGGCCGGTCGTGGGCCGCATGTGCGCGACCGCCAGCCACTCCCCCGTCCGGGTCCGGACCCAGAGCACGAGGTCGGCGAAGGACAGGTCCGACACCAGCTGCCAGTCCGCGACGAGGCGGTGCAGGTGGTCGAGGTCGGCCTGGGAGAGGTCGGTGCGGCCGCGCACGAGGTCCGTGAGGGTCGACACCCTGCGACCCTAGTGACCCGGCGGTCCTGGGCAGCGGGCCGTCGCCGTACGGTCCTCGGCATGACGATCCTCGTGGTGACCGGCACCGGGACCGACGTCGGCAAGACCATCGTGACCGCGGCCGTGGCCGCCCTGGCGGTGTCGCGCGGCAGCCGGTGCGCCGTCGTCAAGCCCGGGCAGACCGGCGTCGGGGACGACGAGCCGGGCGACCTCGCCGACGTCGCCCGCCTGTCGGGGGCCGACGACCTGCACGAGCTCGTCCGCTACCCCGACCCGCTCTCGCCCGCGGCAGCGGCGCGCCGCAGCGGCCGCGACCCGCTCGACCTCGCCGCCTGCGTCGACCTGCTGCTGCGCCTGGACGCCGCGTCCGACCTCGTGCTGGTCGAGGGTGCGGGCGGCCTGCTCGTGCGGTTCGACGAGGACGGGCTGACGCTGGCCGACGTCGCGCGGGCGGTGCACGCGCCGGTGCTGGTGGTGTCGTCGGCCGGCCTCGGCAGCCTCAACGCCACGGCGCTCACGCTGGAGGCGATGGCCCACCGGGGCCTCGAGCTGTCCGGCGTCGTCGTCGGGGCGTGGCCGCGTGAGCCGGGGCTGGCCGAGCGCAGCAACGTCCGCGACCTCGAGACGCTCGCCGCCCGCCCCCTGCTCGGCGCTCTGGAGCAGGGTGCCGGCGGCCTGGACCGCGACGCCTTCCTGCTCGCGGCGACGCGCGGTCTCGGCCGTCCGCTCGGCGGGTCCTTCGACCCCGCGGCGTTCCGGGCGGCAGCCCAGGACTGAGCGGCCGTGCGACGGGGCGGGACGACCTGGCAGACTCCCTGCTCGTGACCGAGCTGATCGACCGCGCCGACTCCCCCGCCACCACCGACGTGCTGGAGGTGGCGCGCGAGCAGGTGCTCGAGCGCGGCGTCGGGTTGTCGCAGGAGCAGGCGCTGGAGTGCCTGCGGCTGCCGAAGGAGCGGCTGCCCGAGCTGCTGCAGCTGGCCCACGACGTCCGGATGAAGCACTGCGGTCCCGAGGTCGAGGTCGAGGGCATCATCAGCCTCAAGACCGGCGGCTGCCCGGAGGACTGCCACTTCTGCAGCCAGTCCGGCCTGTTCCCCTCCCCGGTCCGCGCCGCCTGGCTCGACATCCCCTCCCTGGTGAAGGCCGCCGTCGAGACCGCCGCGACCGGCGCGACCGAGTTCTGCATCGTCGCCGCGGTCCGTGGGCCCGACGAGAAGCTCATGGCGCAGGTCGAGAAGGGCGTCGCGGCGATCCGCGAGGCCGTCGACATCCAGGTCGCCTGCTCGCTCGGGATGCTCACCCAGGAGCAGGTCGACCGGCTGCAGGCCATCGGCGTCCACCGCTACAACCACAACCTCGAGACGGCCCGGTCGCACTTCCCGAACGTCGTGACGACGCACTCGTGGGAGGAGCGCTGGAGCACCCTGGAGATGGTCCGGGACGCCGGCATGGAGGTCTGCTGCGGCGGGATCCTCGGCATGGGCGAGACGCTGGAGCAGCGGGCCGAGTTCGCCGCCCAGCTCGCGGTGCTCGAGCCCGACGAGGTGCCGCTGAACTTCCTGAACCCGCGGCCCGGGACGCCGTTCGGGGACCTGCCGGTCATGCCGGCCGAGGAGGCGCTCGCGGCGATCGCGGTGTTCCGCCTGGTGCTGCCGCGGACGATCCTGCGCTTCGCCGGCGGCCGCGAGATCACCCTCGGCGACCTCGCCACCGACGGCATGCTCGGCGGCATCAACGCCGTCATCGTCGGCAACTACCTGACCACCCTCGGCCGGCCCGCCACCGCCGACCTCGACATGCTGGCCGACCTCAAGATGCCGATCAAGGCGCTGGGGCAGACGCTCTAGCCGTGCGCTGCTTCGGGGACGGCGACCCCGTCTACGAGGCGTACCACGACGACGAGTGGGGTCGGCCGCAGCTGAGCGAGCAGCAGCTGTACGAGAAGGTCTGCCTGGAGGGGTTCCAGGCCGGGCTCGCCTGGATCACCGTGCTGCGCAAGCGGGTGGCGCTGCGCGAGGTGTTCGCCGGCTTCGATCCCGAGCAGGTGGCCGGGCTCGACCCCGCCCCGCTGCTGGCCGACGCCCGGCTCATCCGGAGCGGCCCCAAGCTGCGGGCGTGTGTGCGCAACGCCGAGGCCACCCTCGCCCTGCGCGAGGCCGGCGGGCTGCCGGCCCTGGTCCTGGAGCACGCCGAGACGGGCAGGCCCGCCCCCGAGCGCTGGACCGACGTCCCGGCGTCGACCGCGTCCTCGACGCGGCTGGCCGCGCGGCTCAAGCGGGCCGGCTTCGTGTTCGTGGGGCCCACGACCGTGTACTCGCTGCTGCAGGCCTGCGGGCTGGTCGGCGACCACCTGCGGGGGTGCGACGCCCGCCCCCGCGCCGAGCAGGAGCGCGCCGCGGCGCTGCGCGGTCCCTGACAGGGCTGAGCCGGCCGACCCGGACACGG
>JAOPWW010000067.1 GCA_025965495.1 Frankiales bacterium | reverse complement strand
CCGCACTCGACGCACAGCCCGGAGCAGTCCGGCGAGCACAGCGGGGTCAGCGGCAGTGCGAGCACCACCGCGTCGCGCAGGACCGGCTCGAGGTCGAGCAGGTCCCCCTGCATCTGGGAGACCTCGTCGTCCTCGTCGTCGTCGCCGCTGGCCGCGGCGCCGTCGCGCTTGTCCGTGTACGTGAACAGCTCCTGCACCTGCACCGTCAGCGTGTCGCTGACGGGGTCGAGGCACCGGCCGCACTCACCCTCGAGCGGTCCGGTGACGGACCCGCTCACGTACACCCCCTCCATGACGCTCTCGAGCCTGAGGTCCAGGTCGAGCTCGGCACCGACGGGAACGCCGATGAGGTCGACCAGGCCGAGGCCCTCGGGTGCGGGGGCGGTGCGACGCACCTCGCGCATCGACCCCGGGCGCCGTCCGAGCTCGCGCGTGTCGATCACGAGGGGGGCGTGGGGGTCCAGGCGGAGGTGCGCCCTGTCGTCGGGCACGGCTGATCTGCTCATCGTCGTGTCCGAGAGTACCGGACGGGGGCCGCGGCCCTACTGCGGCAGCGGCTCGTCGGCGTCGCTGCTGCTGAGCTCGTCCAGGGCGGAGCGGCCGGCCAGCTTGGCCCGCCCGCGCTCGACCGCCGACAAGGTCTTGTGGAGCACGATCTCGAAGTTGGCGAGCTTGCCGTCGACGTAGTCGTCGACCTGCACCTGCATCGTCTCGGCCTGCACCCGGGCGGTCTCGAGCAGCCGGGCGGCGTCGTCGCTGGCCCGGCGGTGGACCTCGGTCGCCTCGACCAGCCGGTCGCGCTCGGCCCGGGCCTGCTCGCGCAGCCGTTCGGCCTCCTGACGGCCCTGCTCCACCAGCTCGTCGCGGTGCTGCAGCACCTGCTGGGCCTGCTCGAGCGCCCGCGGCAGCAGCGCCCGCAGCTCCTCGAGCTGCTCGAGGACCTCGCCGCGGTGGACCATGACCGAGCTGGACATCGGCATCGCGCGGGCCTGCTCCAGCACCCGGGCGATCTCGTCGAGCTTGTCCTGGACGGCGTCCATCAGACCCGCGCCAGCCGCTCGAGCAGCACGGTGTGGACGTGGGGCGGCACGAGGCCGCTGACGTCGCCGCCGTAGGTCGCGACCTCCTTGACCAGGCTGCTGGACAGGAAGGAGTAGAGCGGGTTCGTCGTCATGAACAGGGTCTCGACGCCGGCCAGGCCGTGGTTCATCTGCGCCATCTGGAGCTCGTAGTCGAAGTCGCTGATGGCCCGCAGGCCCTTGACGATGACCGGGATGTCCTTGGTGCGGCAGTAGTCGACGAGCAACCCGTGGAAGCTGTCGACGACGACGTTGCCGTAGTGCGCGGTCACCTCGCGCAGGAGCTCGATCCGCTCCTCGACGGTGAACAGCGAGGACTTCTTCTTGTTCACCAGGACGGCGACGGTGACCTCGTCGTAGATGGCGCTGGCGCGCCCCACGATGTCGAGGTGGCCGAGGGTCACGGGGTCGAAGGAGCCGGGGCAGACCGCGCGCCTCACGCGGGGTCAGCGCTCTCGGAGGTGCCGGTCAGGACCGCGTACCAGAGCATGGCCTCACCGTACTTGCGCTCGCGGACGCCCTCGAGGCCGCCCGGCCACACCACCGCGAGGCCCCGCCGACGCCGCTCGACGACGACGACGGCGTCCGGCGCCAGCCACGGCACCAGGGCCTCGAGCACCGGGGCGACGTCGAGCTCGTACGGAGGGTCGAGCACGGCGAGGTCGTAGCGGGGTTCAGCGCCGTGCGCGAGGTACTGCTCCACGGGGCTGTGCACGACGTGGGCACCGGGCAGCCCCACGGCGGCCGCGTTGGCCTCGCACACCCGGACCACCTTCGGGTCTGCCTCGACCAGCGTGGCCGAGCCGGCGCCTCGGCTCAGCGCCTCCAGCCCGAGGGCGCCGCTGCCGGCGTAGAGGTCCAGCACCCGCGCGCCGTCGAGGTCCATGAGGGACAGCAGGCTGGAGAACATGCCCTCGCGGGCGCGGTCGCTGGTCGGGCGGGTGACGTCGCCGTCGGGCACCTTGAGCCGCCGCCCGCGCTCGCTGCCCGCGATGATCCGTGTCACGGGCGCGACGGTAGGCGACCGGGCTCAGGCCTTGTCGAGGTACTCGGCCCGCTCCTCGTCGAGCACGCTGACCACGGCGGCTCGCAGCGCGGGGTGCTCGACGAGCATCGGGTCCTGCGCCACCAGCTCGATCGCGGCCTCCCGGGCGGCCAGGATCACGTCGGTGTCGCGCAGGAGCTGGAGCATCCGCAGGGAGCTGCGGGAGCCGCTCTGCGAGGCGCCGAGGACGTCGCCCTCGCGGCGCTGCTCGAGGTCGAGCCGGGACAGGGCGAACCCGTCGGTGGTGGAGGCGACGGCGTCGAGCCGCTCCCGGGCGGGCGAGCCGGTCGGCGCCTCGGTGACGAGCAGGCAGAGCCCCGCGTGCTCGCCCCGGCCGATCCGGCCGCGCAGCTGGTGGAGCTGGCTGATGCCGAACCGGTCGGCGTCGAGCACCACCATGACCGTGGCGTTCGGGACGT
>JAOPWW010000034.1 GCA_025965495.1 Frankiales bacterium | reverse complement strand
ACGTTGTTGCGGTTCTTGTCCAGCTCGATGATCTTCGCCTCGAGCTCCTTGCCGACGTACGGCTGGAGGTCGCGGACGCGGCGCATCTCGACCAGCGAGGCCGGGAGGAAGCCGCGGAGGCCGATGTCGAGGATGAGACCACCCTTGACGACCTCGATCACGGTGCCCGTGACGATGCCGTCCTCCTCCTTGATCTTCTCGATCGTGCCCCAGGCGCGCTCGTACTGCGCGCGCTTCTTGGACAGGATGAGGCGACCCTCCTTGTCCTCCTTCTGGAGGACGAGGGCCTCGACGACGTCGCCGACCTTGACGACCTCGTTGGGGTCGACGTCGTGCTTGATGCTCAGCTCGCGCGAGGGGATGACGCCCTCGGTCTTGTAGCCGATGTCGAGCAGGACCTCGTCGCGGTCCACCTTGACGATCGTGCCTTCGACGATGTCGCCGTCGTTGAAGTACTTGATCGTGGCGTCGATCGCGGCGAGGAAGTCCTCCATCGACCCGATGTCGTTGATGGCGACCTGCGGGGCGGAGGACGTGGGGAGAGTGCTCGTCAAGGGAGAGGCTCCGGCTGCGGTGGGATCATGACCGTCTCCTGGTGAGACGGTCGCGGGGGGTGCGGGCGCAGCGGACGGGACGTCGTGAACGAGGCGGCAGATCAGGTGCTCAGAGCTGTCGGTCGGACGGTGACGAGCGCGGGGGCACCTGCCTGGAGGAACGGGCAGACCGCACGCCCGCGGCGCGTACCCCACAGACTACGCGCATGCCCGAGCCGTCGCCAGAGCAGCGTCCGTCCCCGCCGCAGCCGGTCCACGCCACGACTCCTGCGGCCGTCGCGCACCGGGAGGCCGGTCCCGCGGAGAGCGCACGGGCCAACCGCCTGTGGTGGGACGCGAGCGCGCAGGAGTACTACGACGAGCACGGCGGCTTCCTCGGCGACGTCGACCTGCTGTGGTGCCCGGAGGGCCTGCGCGAGGCCGACGTCCACCTGCTCGGCGACGTCGAGGGCCGCGACGTCCTCGAGGTCGGCTGCGGCGCGGCGCAGGGAGCCCGGTTCCTCACCGCGCTCGGCGCGCGCGTCACCGCCTTCGACGTCTCGCTCGGGATGCTCCGCCAGGCCCGCGTCCTCGACGAGCGCTCGGGCGTCGCGGTCCCCCGCCTGGTGCAGGCCGACGCCCAGCGGCTGCCGTTCCGGGACGCCAGCTTCGACGTCGTCGCGAGCGCGTTCGGCGGGCTGCCGTTCGTGGCGGACAGCGCCGGCACCTGGCGCGAGGTCGCCCGGGTGCTGCGACCTGGCGGGCGCGCCGTCTTCTCCACGACCCACCCGACGCGGTGGGCCTTCCCCGACGACCCCGGCCCGGCCGGCCTCACGGTGCACCAGAGCTACTTCGACCGCACGCCCTACGTCGAGGTCGACGACGCCGGGGACGCCGTCTACGTCGAGCACCACCGCACCCTGGGCGACCGGGTGCGCGAGATCGTCGGTGCGGGTCTGGTGCTGGAGGACCTGCTCGAGCCGGAGTGGCCGCCGGGGCACGACCGCGAGTGGGGGCAGTGGTCGCCGCTGCGCGGAGGGCTCATGCCGGGCACCGCGGTCTGGGTGACCCGCAAGCCCGCCTGAGCACAGACGAGTCCGAGCACAGACGCGCACGAGCGCAGACGCGCACGAGCGCAGACGCGCACGAGCCCCCGCCGCCGGAGGCGACGAGGGCTCGGGACGTGCGGGGTGCGGACTAGCGGCGCTCGGTGACCCGCACCGGGTCCTCGGCGCGGGGCACGGGCAGCGCCGTCGTCCGCTCGTCGAGGTCGATCGTGTGCGCGGCGACCGGGCGACGCCGCAGCATCACGAAGCCGGCGACGAGCAGGACCAGGCCGAGCACGCCGAGCACCCAGGGGGCGGTGTGCAGCAGGCCGGCCTTCTTGGCGTTGTCCTTGGCGTCCGCGACCACCTCGGACTGCGACGCCGGGACCAGGCCCACGCCCTGCGCCTTGAGGACGTCGACCTTGCGGCCGTCGGCCGTCTGGGCCCACAGGTGGGGGTTGCTCTTGCCGCCGACGATCGAGCCGGTGACGGGCTCGACGTAGACGACCTTGCCGAGGTTCTCGTACCACTCGTGCGCCGGGATGCTCGGCGTCTGCGGCTCGCCGACGAGGGCGCCCGGGACCGCCTTGAGCACGGGGAGCTCACCGAGGTCGGTGGCCGTCGCGTCCTGGGTGAAGGCGTACACGTCCAGGCCGCCGACCGTCGTCTCGCGGGTGTAGCGCAGCGGGAACGCCTTCTCCGCGGAGGAGTCCCACAGCTGGTAGGTCGTCTTCTGCACGTCGAACGGCAGCTTGAACGCGTGGGCCGTGGTGCCGAGCGTGTCGCCGGCGACCGAGGGGCGGCCGACGCCGGTGGAGCGGTCGAAGGCCTGCGTGTAGAGGATCTTGGTCAGCTCGGCGACCGGGCCGCCGCCGGCCGGCGCGAACGAGCTCGCGCTGTAGGAGTCGTAGACGGCGACGTCGCTGTCGCCGGCGGCCTTGCCCCCGACGGTGTGCGTGCCCTTGGTCGCGACCTGGCGGAACGTGCCGGCGACCTGGGCGCCGGTGGCGGCGTCGAGCTTGGTGGCGGGGCCGGAGGCCTGGGTGGTCACGCTGTTCACCAGTGGTGCCTTGAGCAGGGCGGGGGTGGCCACACCGGCGACGAGCGCGGCGAGGGTCACCGAGAAGGCCCCTGCACCCAGCAGGACGCGGGCCGACGTGTTGCGCAAGACTTCTCCTCGACGTGGGGGTGTGCCGCGCAGCATTGCGCGGGCGACACACTGAGGGTCCACCCCGGGGCCGCTGGGCTCAATGGCCCGAAAGGACCAGATGTGGACAGGTCGGGACGCGCCACCGCGGCGGCCAGCGCGGGGACCGCGGAGGTCGCCGACGAGGGCGGGCTGGAGAGCGCCGCCTCCCCCGCCCGGCCCGAGCGCTTCCCCTGCCTGGACGGGGTCCGCGCCCTCGCGGCCCTCACCGTCGTCCTGACCCACGTCGGCTTCCAGACCGGCGAGGCGGTGAGCGGGCCGTTCCGGACCGTGCTCGCCCGCTTCGACGCCGGCGTCGCGGTCTTCTTCGTGCTGTCGGGCTTCCTGCTGCACCGGCCGCAGGCGGTCGCCGCGCTCCGCGGCCTGCCGCTGCCCGCGGTCCGGCCCTACCTGTGGCGCCGCGCCCTGCGGGTGCTGCCCGGGTACTGGCTGGCCGTGGCGCTGGCCGCCGCCGCCGTCCCCGCGGTGCGCGCGCTGTCCACCGGCGCCCTGCTGCGTCAGCTCACCCTCACGACCATCTACACGGGCACCGAGCAGGTCCGCGGCCTGACCCAGGTCTGGTCGCTGTGCACCGAGGTGAGCTTCTACCTGGCGCTGCCCCTGCTCGGCCGGCTGGTCGCGCGCCGGGGGCTGCGGGGTCAGCTGGTGCTCTGCGGCGCCCTGTACGCCGTCGCGCTCGCCTGGCAGGACGTCGTCGCCCACGGACACCTCCCTCCGCACCTGGGCTACTGGCTCCCCGGGCACCTGGACTGGTTCGCCCTGGGCATGGCGCTCGCCGCCCTGTCCGCGGCCGGCGCCCGGGTGCTCGACCAGGTCGCCGACGACGCCGGGACCTGCTGGCTCGGCGCGGCCGCCCTGTTCGCCGTCGCGGGCACGCCCCTGACCGGCCCGTACGGCCTGGCGCTGCTGTCGCCGTCGCAGACCCTGAGCCGGAGCGTCCTCTACGGCCTGGTCGCCGTCCTGCTCGTGCTGCCGGCGGTCGCGGGCGACCCGGGGCGCGGGCCGGTGCGGGCCCTCCTGCGCAGCCGTCCCGCGGAGTTCCTCGGGCGCGTCTCCTACGGGGTCTTCCTGCTGCACCTGGTCGTGCTCGACGTCGCGCTGCGGGTCCTGCACGTCCCGGTCTTCACCGGCCGGATGCCCCTGGTCCTCGCGGTCGTCCTGCCCGTGTCGGTGCTGCTGGCCTGGGGCTCCCTGCTGCTGGTGGAGCAGCCGGCACTGCGGTTCAAGGACCGGTTCCGGGACCGGGCTCCGGATCCGGCTCCCGGGCCGGTGCCGGCCACAGGCTGACGGCCAGCGCGGCCACCGCGACCGCGCAGACCGCCTCGACCGGCCGGGACAGCAGCAGCGGGTCCGGCCAGGGCCGCAGCGCGACGGCGGCCCCCGCCACCGCGAGCGCCCCGGCC
>JAOPWW010000313.1 GCA_025965495.1 Frankiales bacterium | reverse complement strand
CACGAGTTCGCGTGGGGCATCACCACCCAGCACGCCGGTCGCGGCGGCACCCGCAACCCCGTCGACCCGTCGCGGGTGCCCGGCGGCAGCAGCGGCGGGTCGGCGGCGGCGGTCGCGGCCGGCGTCGTGCCCCTCGCGCTCGGCACCGACACGGGCTGCTCCCTGCGCCTGCCCGCCGCCTGGTGCGGGCTGGTGGCGCACAAGCCGACCCACGGCGCCGTCCCGCTCGACGGCGTCCTGCCGCTCGCCCCCTCCCTGGACACCGGCGGCGCCCTGGTCCGCGACGTCGAGGACGCCCGGCTCGCCCACGAGGTGCTCAGCGGCCGCTCGCTCGGCCCGGTGCAGCCGGTCGGGGGACTGCGGCTCGGCGTCGTCGGGGGCGCCGTGGCCAGGGCCGTCGGGGAGCGGCTGCAGGAGGCCGCCGGGCGGGCCCAGGCCGCGGGCCTCCGGCTCAGCGAGCAGCGGCTGCCGTCGGCGGACCGGCTGCAGGCCCTGTACGCGGTCGTGCAGGGCGCGGAGGCCCTCGCCTGGCACCGGGCGACGGGCCGGTGGCCGCAGCACGCCGAGGCCTACGGCGACGACGTGCGGGCCCTGCTCGAGCGCACCGAGCGCCTGACGCCCGCGCAGGTCGAGACGGCCGGGCTCGAGCGCGACGCGCTCCGGGCCGCGTTCGCCGGGCTGTTCACCCGGGTCGACGTGCTGCTGCTCCCGGTCGCGGCCTGCGGGCCCTCCACGACGGCGGACCCTGCGACGGGCGTCCTCGACGGGGTCCTCGGCCCGCTGCGCGACGCGGTCCTGCCGTGGACGGTCCCCGCGAACCTGGCCGGCCTGCCGGCCTGCTCCGTCCCCGCCGGCACGGACGACGACGGACTGCCGGTCGGCGTGCAGGTCGTCGGTCCGCCCGGTGCGGACGCCCGCGTCCTCGACGTCGCCGCCGCGCTCGAGCCCTGACGGCGCGGTCGCGGGTCCGGCCACCCGAACGGCCCTGCTCCCACCGGTCACCAGTGGTCGAAGCAGGACAGGTCAGCTCGTCCGGTCGACCCGCAGGAGCCCCTCGTGACCACTGTCCCGACGACGTCCGCCCCGACCCGCGCGACCCCGCCCGTCCCGCGCCGCTGGGACGACGTGCCGGCCGCCCGCACCCACGACCTGCTCAGCCACGGCGTCCCGCTGTCGCTGCTGCTCGACCTCGCCGACCCGCGCGGGCCGCGCTCGGAGGAGCTGTACCTGGCCGAGACCGGGCACCTGCCCCGCCACGACCGCTAGGACGAGCGGGGTCAGCCCTTCAGGAGCTGGTCGCGCAGGAAGGTGGCGGTCTTCTGCGAGGCGCCGAGCGTGCGCCAGCCGTGCCCCTCGCCCTCGATGAGGCGGGCCTCGACGACGCCGCCCCGGCACCCGGACCAGCGGTACACGTCCGCGTCGGGAGCCTCGGACAGCTGCGGGGTCGGGCTGCAGTCCGCGCTGGCGGTGAGCTCCTTGAGCGTCCCGCTGACCGGCTGCGGGGACAGCCCGAGCGCGGCGACGAAGCTGGACTTCTCCAGGCCGATCGTGCCGTCCTTCTTGCCGTGCAGCGTGAGGACGTCGGGCACCTGGATGTCGGCGCCGCACGGGCTCTCGAGCGACCCGCTGACGACGACGGCCGCCGCGAGCGTGCCGGGCCGGGCGCACACGTAGCGGTAGGCGAGCATCCCGCCGCTGGAGTAGCCGACGAGCGCCCGGCGCTTCGGGTCCACCGGGGTGCGCTTGGCGACGTCCGCGAACACCTTGTCGAGGAACGTCACGTCGTCGATGTTCTCCCGGTGCGGGAGGCCGCAGCACAGGCCGGCGTCCCACGAGTGGTCGACGCCGGCCGGGTAGACGAGCGTCGCGCCCTGGGCACGGAGCGAGGCGAGCTCGGTCTCGTCGGCGATGCCCTGCAGGGTGCCGCCCTCCTGGTGCAGGACCATGACGACCGCGGCCTTCCCGCCCTTGGCCAGGCCGGTCGCGGGCTCGAGCAGGTAGGTCCTGGACCGCCCGTCGACCTGCAGGTGCCGCTCGCCCGCGGCCGCGGGGGCCTGCGCCTTCGCGGTGCAGCCGGCGGCGGCGGTGACCACGGCCAGGAGCAGGGCCACGGCGCTGGAGCGGCGGCGTCGACGCAGCGGGGGGAGGGACACGGTCAGGGCGCTCCAGGTCGGCGGGCAGGGGCGGTGCGAGGTGCGGAGAGGGGTCGGGCAGGAGGGGCCGTGCCGACGGTCCAGTGTGTCACGGACGGGACGCCGGCCCCCCGGTGCTTCGGCACCGGGTGGGCCCTCCTTCACTCGATCTGCGGCAGGCCGTCCAGGGACGTCCCGGCGGTGGCGGTGACGCGTTCGGCGGCCGCGACGCCGGCCAGGTCGACCTCGCCGGTGCACAGGACCAGGCCGGCGCCGGCGGTCAGGGCGCCGAGCAGGGCGGCCAGCCCCCCGGGGTCCTCCGGCCCGAGGACGGTGAGCAGCCGGTCGCCGGCTCCGAGGGTCGGCAGCGGGCCGGGCGCCGGCTCCCACCGGGCGGGACCGGGCCGCGGTCCGCCGAAGTGGTCGCCGTAGGACGGGACCTCGCGGGCGTAGTCCTGCACCATCGGCGGCAGCGAGCCGCACGGAGCGCCCAGGGGGTGCCCCGACAGGGCGAGGACGTCGTCGGCGCCGGCGGCCTCGTCCTCCCGGCCGGCGAGCACGAACGCGGCGTCGCAGTCCTCGGCGGACCCGACGACGGCGGTCGCGCCCGTCGCCACGACGGCGAGCAGCAGCGCGACGCTCTGCCAGTGCAGCGGCAGCAGGAGCCCGACCCGCCGGGGTGCGCCGAGCCCGTCGACGAGGAGGTTGGCCGACTTGGCGACCCAGTTCGCGGTCGTCGCGCCGGACAGCTCGACCCGGCCCTGCCCGGCGTAGAGCGTGAGCAGTGGGGCGGCGGCGTCGCGCGGGCCGACGAGCCCGCCGGTCAGGTCGCTCAGGCTGCGCAGGGGTCCTCCGCGGCGGTCTGGACCTTCGGCGTCGCGCTGGCCGACGGCGTCGTCGCCCGGGGCGTGCCGGCGACGGTGACCTGCTTGGCGCCGGTGTAGCCCGAGCCGACGACGAGCTGGACGTTGCCGCTGAGGCTCGGGTCCTCCTGCAGGACCGCACCGGGCACGGCGGCGGCGAGCGTGCGGGCGGAGTCGGCGCGGTCCGGGCCGTAGAGCACCGTGGTCTGCGCCGCGTCCGACGGCTTGTTGCCGGGCGTGCCGATGACCGCGAACCCGACGTCGCGCAGGTCGGTGGCGGCCCTGCGGCCGAGCCCGGGGACGCCGGCGCCGTTGAAGACCTCGACGCGCACCCGGGACGGCGGCACGACGAGCTTCGGGGCGGGGGTCCCGGAGGGCGTGGCGGCCGGGGCGCCGGGCGGGACGTCGGCCTTGAGGGCGGAGAACAGCGCCTCGTCCTTGACCGGGTCGAGCAGCACGACCGACTCGTACAGGCCCTCGGCGTTCTTCTTGCTGCCGTTGATGCTCGCGACCGGGATCGTGGTGAAGCTGACGCCGCCGGCGTTGAAGGTCCGGAAGCGCACGGCCAGGTCCTTGAGCTCGCCCGGCCCGAGGCCGTCGTCGGCCTTGAGCGAGCTCGTGGCGACGTTGAGGAAGCCGTTGAGGCGCAGCGGGTTCAGCAGCGTGCCGGAGCTGAGCACCTTGCGGATGACGGCGCCGATGAACTGCTGCTGGCGGGCGATCCGGTCGAGGTCGCCGTTGGGGAGCTTCTTGCGCTGGCGGACGAACGCGAGCGCCTGGTCGCCCTGGACGTGGGAGCGGCCGGCGGGCAGGTCGATGCCGGAGTCGTGCTCCTTGGCCGCCTTGGGCAGGCAGACGTCGATCCCGCCCAGCTTGTCGACCATGCCCTTGAAGCCCTCGAAGTCGATCTGCAGGTAGTGGTCGATGCGGATCTGGGTGAGGTTCTCGATCGTGTCGATGAGCAGCGACGGGCCGCCGATCTGGAACGACCGGTTGAGCTTGCCCATCTGGGCCGGCACGACCTTGCCGTCGACGGGGTTCACGTGGCTGGGGATCGTCACGTAGGAGTCGCGCGGGAAGCTGATCAACTGCGCCTGCTTGCTCCGGCCGCCGAACAGGTGGGCCAGGATCACGGTGTCGGCGCGCTGGCCCTGCACGAAGTCCTTGCCGGTGCCCTGGACGCCCTCGCCGGCCTTGAGGCCGTCCCGGCTGTCGGAGCCCACGAGCAGGAAGTTCTGCGCGTTGCGCGGGGCCGCCGCGGGCTGGTTGTCGCCCCCGCCGATGATCCCGGGCAGCGTCTTGATGTTGCCGACGTAGTGGTTCACGAGCACGTAGCCGGCGCCGCTGACGCCGAGGATCGCGATCGAGGCGACGACGGCGATCCAGGACAGCGCCCGTCCGAGGCGCCGTCCCCGCGAGGGGGGAGGCGGCAGGACCGGCGTGCTGGGCTGGCGGGGCGGCAGCGCGCTGCGGTAGGCCTGCGTGACCGCCGGCTCCTCGCCCGGCTCGCGGCGCGGCGGGATGACCAGGCGCTCCGGGTACGACGGGCGCGCTGCGGGCGGTTCGCCGCCGCTGCGCCAGTCCCTCGGCTCGTCGACCACGTGGCTCTCGTCTCTGTGTGCGCGTGCGGCTCGCGCGAGCCGCACGCAGGGGACGTCCCGGCGGGACGTGCTGCACCCGAGGACGTGCGCACGGCCGGAAGGGTTCCGGGGCAGCCGCAGCAGGCGCCGGACGCGAGTCTAGCGAGCGCACCGGCACGGGCGGCCCGCGCCGCGCCACTACCCTGGCGCCCGTGAGAGCCCTCGTCACCGGCGGAGCCGGGTTCATCGGTGCCAACTTCGTTCACTGGACGCGCCGTCACCGGCCCGACGTCGAGGTGACCGTGCTGGACGCGCTCACCTACGCCGCCGACGGCAGCTCTCTCGGCGACGCCGCGCCGCTCGTGCGGGGGGACATCACCGACGCCGCCCTGGTCGACCGCCTGGTCGCCGAGCACGACGTC
>JAOPWW010000016.1 GCA_025965495.1 Frankiales bacterium | reverse complement strand
TCGACGAGCTCGCCGCCGACGACAGCGACGTCGCCGAGTACATCGCCTCGCTGGAGGAGCGCGAGCCTGAGACGGACCTGCCCGAGGAGTCCGGCGACGCGAACGCCAAGGAGTTCGAGCGCTACCTGCGGCGCCGGGGGGACAGCAGCTGAGCAGGCGGGGCTTGCTCCTTGGAGGCCTGCTGGTGGTCTTCCTGCTCGGTGCCGCGCTCCTGACGCTGGGGCCGTTGCCCGTGCGGGCCTTCGACGGCGTCGTCGCCCTCGCCAACCGCCTCTCCCCCGTCCCGGTTCCGAGGGGCGCGGTGGAGAGGGCCGGGAACGTGGTGCTGTTCCTGCCTCTCGGCCTGCTGGCCGCGCTCCTGGGGCACCGTCGCCCCGCCTCGCTCCTCATCGCGGGCCTGTGCCTGCTGTCGATGTGCGTGGAGCTGGCCCAGTACGCCGTCCTGGCCGGCCGCCACCCCAGCCTCCGCGACGTGGTGCTGAACAGCGTGGGCGGCGCTCTCGGCGTGCTGGCCGGGAGACTGATCGGCAAGGGCGCAGCTCGACGTTGAGCGGTCAGCTGCCGGCTGGGTTGATGTACACCGCGGCCGCTGCACCGAGGCGTGCCGCGAGGTCGGGCTGACCCTGCCGGAGGCCGAGCGCGATCGGATCCACGAAGTGGACGCTCTTCGTCCGCGCCGCCGCACGGACCTCGTCGCGGACACGAAGAAGGCGAGGGGTCGGCTTCCCCTGGATCACCGGGCCGACCAGGATCACGCTGGTCGACGGCGTGATCGCAGCGCGAAGGCGGTCGACCACCAGGGCCGCGCCGGCCTGGACCGCTCCCGCCGGCGCGGACGCGTCGACGTCGCCAGCCTGCACGACCACCATGGCGAGGTCTCTCCCGGGCAGGCCCTGGACCACGATCGTGCCGAGGGACGGCTGCGCGGAGGTCCAACCCTTGCCCGACGCAGCAACAGCCGTGGCCGAGGAGTGTGCACGCGTGACGACCGTCGCCGCGACCTGCTTCGCCGTCGCGTCGGGCAGGTCAGCGGTGGCCAGGTACACCGGTCGACTGTCCAGCGGAGCTGTGCCGATGCCCGGCGAGGCGGGCGACGGGTTCGATGTCGCTGCCGGAGCGGACGCGGTGCCGGCATCAACCTCGTCCGATGCCTTCCTCCCAGCTGGTGCGAGGAGCAGGACCAGTGGCAGCCCCACCGCCAGGATGCCGACGGCGATGCCTGCCTCGCGAAGCAAGCGACGACGGGTGTAGGGCTCGGCAGGTTCCAACTCGAAGTCGTCGTCCTCCTCGTAGGAGGGTTCGACGATGCTGGACGAGCTCGTCGGCCCCGCAGAAGGAGCCGGCTCGATTGGTTCGGACATCAGGTCTCCGTGTGTTCGCGCGCAGCTGTGCAGGAGGGTTCGATCAACGGAGGCCGACGCCCAGCAGCGCGTCGACCACGTCTCGGACGAGCTCTGGCGCGTTGGCGTCCTCGCCGGAACGCTCTGCCCAGCGGTCGACCGCGGCCAGAGCACCGGGTGTGTCGAGGTCATCACTCAAGGCAGCGCGGACCTCGGCCAGCACGTCCCGGCCGTTCGGCCCGGTCGGGCGGTCGATCGCCTCCCGCCACGCGTGCTGGCGCTCCTGAGCCCTGGCGAGGGTCGCAGGCGTCCACTCGCGGTCGGCCCGGTAGTGCTCGGACAGCAGCGCCAGCCGTACCGCCATGGGGTCGACGCCGTCGCGGCGGAGCTGCGAGACGAACACCAAGTTCCCGCGCGACTTGCTCATCTTCTCGCCGTCGAGCCCGACCATCCCGGCATGGACGTAGGCCTTGGCGAAGGGCCACTGCCCGGTGATCGCCTCGGCCTCGACCGCGGAGTGCTCGTGGTGCGGGAAGACGAGGTCGCTGCCACCGCCCTGCACGTCGATCGAGCCACCGAGTCGGTTCAGGGCGATGGCGGCGCACTCGACGTGCCAACCCGGGCGCCCTCGACCCAGCGGGCTGTCCCACGCGGGGTCGTCTGGCCGCTCGGCCTTCCACAGCAGGGCGTCGAGCGGGTCCTTCTTGCCCGGCCGCTCCGGATCCCCGCCCCGCTCCGCGGACAGCGCCAACATGGTGGCCGGGTCCAGGCCGGAGACCTCGCCGAAGTGAGGGGCGGCAGCGACGGAGAAGTACACGTCGTCCTCGACCGTGTAGGCGACGCCGGCGTCGATCAGCTGGACGACCGCCTGAGCGATCTCATCCATCGCCTCGACGGCCCCGACGTAGTGGTTGGGCGGGACCACCCGGAGCGCGACCATGTCCTCGCGGAACAGGTCGGTCTGCTGCTCAGCGAGCCCGACCCAGTCGACGCCGTCGCGGGTCGCCCGCTCCAGCAGCGGGTCGTCGATGTCGGTGACGTTCTGGACGTAGTCGACCTGCAGGCCGCGGTCGCGCCAGACGCGCACGAGGGTGTCGAAGGCCAGGTAGGTGGCGGCGTGGCCGAGGTGCGTCGCGTCGTAGGGGGTGATGCCGCAGACGTAGAGGCGGGCCGTGCCGTTGGGCGCGACGTCGACGAGGTCGCGCACGCTCGACGAGTGGAGCCGAAGGGGCGCCGGAGCGGGGTCGTGCGGGAGGGTCGGAAGCGCGGGGGCGGCCCAGGACTGCATCGCCTGAGCCTAGTCAAGACCTGCTGAGGCTCAGGCCGTGCGAGGGCGACCAGGGGCGCTCTCGGCCAGGTGTGCACCCGTCCGCCGTCCCGGCAGTGCGACGAGTGCGCGAGCCGCGGACTGCAGGAGGACGACGACGCCCAGCAGCCCGAGGAGGCTCGCGGTGAGGACGACGTAGAGGAGGACCAGGTGCGCCATGGTGGAACCCTTCGACGGGGTGGGGCGATCGCTCGGGTTCAGGGAGCGTGCTCGTCGAAGTGAACGCCTGTGTTGCCGATCTGTGACGATGTGCCGACAAGACCACACCAACGGCCCACCCCCCGTCGTCCGAAGGCCATTGCCGAGTAGTCCGGACGGGCCATTGCTAGAAGGGCGGCCACGGGATGGCGGGCCAGTCCGGGGACGGCTCGGGGTGCCGCCGGGTGTTCAGCAGGTGGTCGACCCGCTCGACGGTGCGGCGGACCTCGGTCGTCGTGAGGTGCTCGGACAGGGCTTCGCCGAGGGGGCCTTCGAGGTCGGCCCGCAGCAGCCCGAGCACGAAGACCGCCTCCTCGGTCAACGGGTCCGACCGCCACTGCCACAGCAGGGTCCGGAGCTTGTCCTCGGCCGAGAAGCAGATGCCGTGGTCGATGCCTTGCACACGGCCGTCCGGACGGGGCAGCAGGTGACCGCCCTTGCGGTCGGCGTTGTTCACGACAGCGTCGAAGACCGCCATGCGCCGGAGATCTGGGTGCTCGCTGCGGGCGAGCTGGCCGAGGTCGACGGTGTCGTCGGTCTCGACCCACAGCTGGCACATGCCCGGGCCGAAGGGACCGTCCCGCAGCACCGTCGGCGGGACGACCTCCCACCCGCTCGCCTCGCTGACCAGGTAGGCCGAGATCTCCCGACCCGCCAGCGTCCCGTCGGGGAAGTCCCACAGCGGCCGCTCGCCCCGCACCGGCTTGTAGACGCAGGTGGCAGTGACGCCGTCGAGGGTGCTCGTGCAGTAGAGCGTGGCGTTGCTGGCGTCGACGAGCCGGCCCTCGACAGAGAGCTCACCCTGCCCGAGCAACCTCAAGACGTCCTGGAACTCAGCCGTCTCGTCCACAGCACCATCTTGCGGCACGCGCCTCAACCTCGCTCCTGCGACACCGATGATGTCGGGGTGGCACCCGACGAGAGCCCGCTCGAGCGCGCCCCCGACGTCCTGTTCCAGGACCTCGACGGAGAGGTCCTGGTCCTGCGCCCGGGAGGGCAGGACGTGCTGCACCTGAACCAGACCGCCAGCGACGTCTGGCAGCTTCTCGACGTGGCGAGCACAGCAGCAGAGCTTGCGGAGCTGTTGGCCGAGGCCTACGACGTGCCGGTGGCCCAGGTCCGGGGGGACCTGGAGCCGCTGGTGGAGCTGCTCCTGGAGCGCGGCGTCGTTCGCCGCCGCCCTTGAGGGCGGACGTCTGCCTCCTGGACAGCAGCTTCGAGCTGTCTGCCCCTGCTGTAGTCGTCCGCAAGGTCCGAGCTCTCTTCCCGCAGGCCCTGCATCCACACGACGGTGGCCACCGACACGAGCTCGTGGTGGAAGGGCTCGACGTCCATCTCGACGGGGCCCTCGTCCACCGGTCGCCGTCCCCGGAACGGCTCCTCGAGACCGTGCTGATGACGATCAACGCCGCGGTCATCGACGGTTGCGCGTCGTTCGCCGTCCATGCTGGGGTCGTCGCCCTGGACGGCGTGGCGGTCGCCTGGCCGGGCGTCTCCGGGGCCGGCAAGTCCACCCTGACCGGCGCGTGTCTGCGCGAGGGGTTCGCGTACGTGTCCGACGAGGCCCTGGTCCTGCAACAGACCTCCGTGCGGCCCTATCCCAAGCCGCTGTCCTTGTCGGCGTGGAGCCTCGCCGGCCTCGGGCTGTCCGGACCGGCGCCCGGAACGGCAGAGCGGGCGGTGAGCGTCGCCGAGCTGCACGCGGTCGTGGCAGAGCCCCCGCTGCGCCTGGGACACCTGCTGGTGCTGCGGCGCCGTTCTGGACCGCCTGTTCTGGAGCCCGTCACGACGGCCGAGGCCGCCATGCTGCTGCTGCAGCACAGCTTCAACCACTACAAGCAGCCTGCCGAGGCCTTCCAGGTCGCGAGCGGCGCAGCTGCCTCCGCCCAGTGCTGGCGGCTCACCTACGACACACCCGCGCCCGCAGCCGAGCTGCTCAAGACCGCGCTCACCGACCAGCCGCCGCTGCCGGAGCATGAACAGCGCTGATGACGCCCGTCAGGTCTCGGGGACCTCGAGCGGGTCATCGGTGTGCTGACGGCGACCTGCAACGGCCGCGGTACCTCCCGCGGCCAGGGCAACCGCGCCGACCTCGAGCATCGACAGCAGCGGGCTCCCGGTGAACGGCAGTCCCCCCCGGGGGCGCGTCGCGCTCAGAGCGGCGCTAGGCGCGCCAGCAGCGCTCGCCGTGCCGCTGCCCGTACCCGCCGTTGCCGGGCTGCCTCCGGTGCCCGTGGTCGCGGTGCCGTTCCCGGTGCCACCGCTTCCGTTGCCTGCCTCGACAGCGCCGCCGTCTGTGCCGGTGCTCGGTGTCCCTGAGCCACTTGCGGGTCCGCCAGTCGTCGTCCCGCCGGCTGTCGTCCCACCGGCTGGCGTCCCACCGGCTGTCGTCCCACCGGCTGTCGTCCCACCGGTCGTCGTCCCACCGGTCGTCGTCCCACCGGTCGTGGTCCCACCGGGGCCGCTCGTGCCGGCAGCCCCCCCGTCACTCGACCCTGCGGAGCTCACCGCGTCACCGGACGTCGCGCCACCAGCCGACGTCGGAGCGCCGCCCGATCCGCTGCTGCCGGACCCGCCACTGCCGGAGCCCGATGGGATGTCCCGCCCCGGACCGCCCGGACCACCGCTGCCGGGGTTGACGAATCCGCTCGCCGACGCGGCGCTCGCAACGCTCATGGACAGCACCTGCGCTGCAGGGGCGGTGTAGACGAGCGCACCGGCGACGACAGCTCCGCGCAGGACTGCGCGACGAGTCGAACCGGTCCCAGGGGCAGTGGGAGTTGTCATGGCTAGACAGTCACACACAGTGACAACTTCCGGGTGGTCGAGCGCGAGAGTCACCCGCGATTCGCCAGGGATCAGCGCCGATGTCCGTTCTGCCGCGGGCAGATGTGACCCTCGGGGTCGAGCGGCAGCGCGCACAGCGGGCACGGCGGCCGTCCAGCGGCCACCACCCGCTGCGCCCGCTTCACGAACGCCCGGGCGAGCTCCGCCGTCAGGACCACCCGCAGGACGTCGGGGCCCTCCTCGGCGTCCGACAGCGGCTCGACGGCCGCCTGCTCCTCGTCCTCGGGCTGCGCCAAGGCCTCGATGACGACCCGGACGGTGTCGCCGTCCCAGGCCAGCCCGAGCGCGCCGACCCGGAACTCCTCTTCGACAGGCGCGTCCAGCGGCGCGGTGTCCTCGAGCTCGCGCGGCGCCACCACGGGGATGTCGGCCTCGGTGGTCCGGCGGACGGTCTCGAGGAGCTCCTCGAGCCGCTCGGCCAGCACCTGGACCTGGACCTTCTCGAGCGCGACCGACGTCGTGCGACCCCCGCCGGAGGCCTGCAGGTAGAAGGTGCGGTCGCCGGGCTGACCGACCGTCCCGGCGACGAAGCGGCTGGGCGGGTCGAAGGCGAAGACCTGGCGAGGCACGACGACGACCTTAGGCGCCCGCGCCGCCGCCGACGACGGCGTCGCTGCTGGCCTTCTTGCGCCGGCTCTTCTTCGGCGGCGGCAGCAGGTCGGCGACGCCGCCCCCGGTGTCGTTCGTGCGCACGACGAAGGGCCGCAGCTCGCTGTACCGGATGATCGTCACGCTGCACGGGTCGGCCTGGATGCGCTGGAAGGAGTCCAGGTGCAGGCCGAGGGCGTCGGCCACGATCGCCTTGATGACGTCGCCGTGCGAGCACGCCAGCCAGGTCGCGTCCGGGCCGAGCTTCGCGTTCCACTCGCGGACGGCGGCGACGGCGCGGTTCTGCGTCTCGCGCAGCGGCTCGCCCTCCGGCCCGGGGAAGACGACGGCGGACGGGTGGTTCTGCACGACCTTCCACAGCGGGTCCTTGGCCAGCTCCTTGAGCGGCTTGCCGGTCCAGTCGCCGTACCGGCACTCCCCCAGCCGGTCGTCGACCTGAAGCTCCAGGCCCTCGCGGCCCTCGAGGATGTGTCCCGCGGTGTCGAGGCAGCGGTCGAGCGGGCTGCTCACGATCGCGTCGAACGGCACCGGGCGCAGCCGCTCGGCGACGGCCTCGGCCTGCTTCACGCCGCGCTCGTCGAGGTGCAGGCCGGGCGTCCAGCCGGCGAGGACCGGGCCGGTCATGTGGGTCAGGCCGTGCCGGACGAGGACGAGGGTGGTCACGTCCGCGACCCTACGGCGGGGTGCGTGACAGCGCCGCCCCCGAGGACCACAGTGGAGCCCATGACGATCATCACCGTGTCCGCCCCGTACGGCGCCGGCGGCAGCGTCGTCGCTCCCGCGCTCGCTCAGCGCCTCGGTGTCCCGTTCCTCGACCGAGCGATCAGCGCCACCGTCGCCGCGGAGCTGGACGTGTCCGTCGAGGAGGCCGAGAGCGGGGCCCTGCACCGCGGGTGGCTCGAGCGGATGGCCTTTTCGATGGTGCCGCTGACCGGCGACGTCGGGGTGACCATCCCGCCGCTGGCCGACGAGCAGGAGCTCCGTCAGACGACCGAGCAGGTGCTCCGCGAGGCGAGCCGCGGCGGTGCCGTCGTGCTCGGCCGGGCCGGTGCCTGGGCGCTGGCCGGTCAGCCCGGGGTCCTGCGGGTGCGGCTGTACGGGCCCGAGGACCGGCGCCTCGTGCAGGCGCAGCGGGTCGAGGGCGTCGACGCCAAGACCGCCCGCACCCGCATGCGGCAGGTGGACGAGGCCCGGGCCGACTACGTCCGGCGCTTGTACGGGGCCAGCGTGGACGCCCCGGACGCCTACGACCTGCAGGTCGACAGCACGACCCTGCCGCTGGACGTCGTGACCGAGGTGATCGCGACGGCGGCCAGCGGGGTCAGCTGACCGCGACCCCGACGAGCACCGCGATCCCCAGCACGACCCGGTAGGGCACGAAGGCCGAGATCTTGTGCGACGCCACGAACCGCAGCAGGAAGGCGATCGCGCCGAGCGCGACCGCGAACGCCACGACCGTCGCCACGAGGGTCGGGCCGGTCCCGGGCGCACCGGGCCCGCTGGTGGTCGCGTCCTTGAGCCCGTAGGCGCCAGCGCCGAGCAGCGCGGGGATGCCGAGCAGGAACGACAGCCTCGTCGCCGAGACACGGTCGAGGCCGCGCAGCAGCCCCGCGCTGATGGTCGCTCCGGAGCGGCTGACGCCGGGGACCAGCGCGATGCACTGCGCGAGCCCGATGACGAGCGCGTCGACGACGGTCAGCGACTTCTCCGCGCGGTCCTGCGCCGCCCGCCGCTCGGCGATGACCAGCACCGGGCTGAACACGAGCAGCC
>JAOPWW010000531.1 GCA_025965495.1 Frankiales bacterium | reverse complement strand
CGTCCTGCTGGCCAGCTACGTCTGCCTGACCCCTGAGCAGCGCAAGGGCGTGGACCTCGGCCTCACCGACGCCGCCAAGGCCCAGCTGACGAAGTTCGGTCTCCGCGACGACCGGCTGGCCCACGGCGTCATCACGGGGCGGGCCGTCGGCAAGGGGAGGAAGCCGGTCGCGGGCGCGACGCTGACCCTGTCCAAGAGCATCGACACTGTGCTGTGGAAGACGAACCCGCTCGGCCAGGAGGTCTTCCCGGAGACCCTCAGCAGCACGATGACGGCCGCCGACGACGGCACGTTCACCTGGCACGTCAACCCCTCGACCCGCCCGGCGGTCGCGTTCAAGGGCGAGCAGGAGCACTGGCTGCTGACCGTCACCGGCCCCACCGGCGAGGGCGTCAGCCGCCGGCTGTTCGTCGAGCGCGGGCAGACGATCGACCTGGGCGACGTCGTCGTCGCGTAGTCCGCACCGTGCCCGGGCCCGCCCCCCTCGCCGGGGGGCGGGCCCCGTGCGTCTACAGGGCGGCGCGCGCCGGTCCGACCATCGCCCGCACGGTCTTGCCGTCGGCGAACTCGCCGAGCGCGGTCATGTGCCAGGTGTCGTCGGGCTGCCGGACGAGCTTGCACATGAGCGCGCCGGTCGCCTTCGGGGCGTCGGTCAGGTCGAACCGCACCAGCTCCGCGCCGCCGACCCCGTCGAGCAGGCGGCAGTACGACGAGGCGACGTCGCGGAAGGTCTGCCCCGAGAAGCTGTTCACCGTGAACACCAGCGCGGTCACGGCCGCCGGGAGGCGGGACAGGTCGACGGTGATGACCTCGTCGTCGCCGTCGCCCTTGCCGGTGAGGTTGTCACCGGAGTGCCGGACCGCGCCGCCGCAGCCCTGCTTGCTCATGAACCAGACCTTGTCGACGTCCTTGCCGCGGGCGTCGAAGGCGATCACCGAGGCGTCCAGGACGACGCTCCTGCCGCGCTTCGCCGGGTCCCAGCCCAGCCCCATCGACACCAGGGTGAGGCGGGGCGCACCGGTCGTCACCAGGGACACGGTCTGCCGCTTGGTCAGCGAGACCCGTCCCTTGTCCAGGTTGATCGGTCCGCTGCTGACAGGAGCGGGAACGGGAGCGGGAGGCGGGGGCGGGGGAGCGGCCGCGGCGGGTGGGGGCGCGTCGTCGACGTCCACGCCGAACTCCGTGGCGATGCCGGCCAGCCCGTCGTCGTAGCCCTGGCCCACCGCGCGCAGCTTCCACTGGTCGCCCCGGCGGTAGACCTCAGCGCAGACGAGCGCCTGCTCGCTCGTCAGGCCGGTCAGCGGGAAGACGACGGCGTCCGCGCCGCCCGCGTCCAGGACGGTGACGACCATCGAGCCGGCCTGGCTGAACGTCGCCGGGCCGGAGCCGTCGAGCGAGGCCGTCACGACCACCTTCGCGACGTCGGCCGGGACCGCGGCGGTGTCGACCCGCACGGCGTCGACGCCACGAGGGCCGGTGGCCGCCGGGAGGTAGGTGACGCCGGGACCGGTGGGGGCGTTGTAGAAGACGAGGTCGGCGTCGGAGCGGACCTTGCCGTCCTCGGCGACCAGCAGGGCGCTGACGTCGACGGGGCTCGCGCAGGCCACTGACAGGGTCACCACCGGGGACGGCAGGGGGCAGTTGGCCCCCCGCGACAGCTCCTGGACCACGGGCTCCACCTCTCGACGACGGGCCCCGAGTGTGCCCCGGCCCTACGGTCGACCGGTGAGCACCGACTGGGACGCCGAGGCCGCCACCTTCGACGACGCTCCCGACCACGGCCTGCACGACCCCGAGGTCCGGGACGCGTGGGCCGCGCTGCTCCACGAAGAGGTCCCGCCGCGCTCCGACGTCGTGGACCTGGGGTGCGGCACGGGGTCGCTCGCGGTCCTGCTCGCGGGGCAGGGCCACCGGGTCCGGGCGCTGGACCTGAGCCCGGCCATGGTGGCGCGCGCCCGGGTCAAGGTCGAGGGCCTCGACGTCGCCGTCGACGTCGGCGACGCGATGGACCCCGTGGTCGAGGGTCCCGTCGACGTCGTCCTCGCCCGCCACGTGCTGTGGGCGCTGCCCGACCCTGTCGCGGCCCTGCGGCGGTGGGCCGGGCTGCTCCGGCCGGGCGGGCGGCTCGTCCTGGTCGAGGGCTGCTGGTCGACCGGGGCGGGACTGGCCGCCGAGACGCTCCGGCTGCTCGCCGAGGAGGCGTACGACGCCGTCGAGGTGCTCCCGCTGTCGGACCAGGACGCGCTCTGGGGCGGGCCGGTCTCCGACGAGCGCTACCTGCTGCGGGCCGTCCGGCGCTGAGTCGCGGGGCGGACCGGCTCGGCTCAGACTGGCGGGATGCCCGTCCTGCCCCCGCCCCCCTCCGGTGACGCCGCCGTCGCCTGGGTCGCCGAGCACCTCGGCGACCTGTCCGGCGACGCCGTCCGTGCCTCCACCTCCGTCCGGGGCGGGCAGGCGGCCGCTGACGCCGCCCTCGCCGCTCTCGACCTGACCGGCTACGCCCGCAAGCGCTCCCAGGTGCTCCCGGCCTCGGCCCGAGGTGCCTCGCAGCTGTCGCCGTACGTGCGGCACGGACTGCTGACGCTGCCCCAGGTGTGGGACGCGGCCGGGTCCGCGCCGCCGGGAGACCGCGACAAGTACCGCGACGAGCTGCTCTGGCAGGAGTACGCCCGCCAC
>JAOPWW010000511.1 GCA_025965495.1 Frankiales bacterium | reverse complement strand
AAGCCGGCCCCGACGACGACGGTGCGGGCCCCGGCGTCGAGCGCGTCCCGCACCGCCCGGGCGTCGTCGACCGTGCGGAGCGCGTGGACGCCAGGCAGGTCCGCGCCGGGGGCGTCCAGGGTGCGGGCGTGCGCCCCGGTCGCGACCACGAGGGCGTCGTAGCCGAGCCGGTCGCCGTCGAGCAGGACCTCGCGGGCGGCCAGGTCCAGGCCGGTCGCGGGCGCCCCGAGCCGCAGCGTGACGTCGAGCCCCTGCAGCGTCTCGGCGTCGTGGTAGGTGACGTCGAGGTCGCTGCCGGGGGACAGGAACGCCTTGGTCAGCGGCGGCCGGTCGTAGGGGAGGTGCGGCTCGGCGCCGACCAGGACCACCTCGCCCGCGTGGCCCTGGCGGCGCGCCGTCTCCGCGGCCCGCAGCCCGGCCAGCGACGCGCCGACGACGACGAGCCGGGCCACCTCAGTCAGCCAGGGACAGCGCGCCGGTGGGGCAGGCCGCGACCGCCTCCTCCATCAGCGCCCGGCGGTCGGCCGGCTGCTCCGGCGCGAGGACCACGAGCGCGCCGTCGTCACCGACCTCGAACACGTCGGGCGCGATCGACTCGCACATCCCGATGCTCGAGCACTTGCCTTCGTCGAGGACGATGCGCATCTCTAGGCCTTCCCATCGCTGAACGTCACGGGGAGCTTCTGCACGGTGGCGAAGAAGTTCCCGGAACCGTAGACGGGCTCGCCGGTGACCCGGAGGTCGGGCAGCCGGGTCAGCAGCTCGCGCCACACGGCGGCCAGCTGGCGGCGGGCGAGCTGGTTGCCGAGGCAGTGGTGGATGCCGCCGCCGCCGAAGCCGACGTGCGGGTTCGGGTCCCGCGACAGGTCGAAGCGCTCCGGGGCGTCGAAGACGGTCTCGTCGCGGTTCGCCGAGCTGTAGAACAGCACGACCTTGTCGCCGGCGGTGATGCGCTGCCCGTCGAGCTCGCAGTCGCGGGCGGCCGTGCGCCGGAACGTCATGATCGGCGTCGCCCAGCGGACCATCTCCTCGACCGCGGTGGTCATCCGCGCGTCGAGGTCCTCGACCAGCCAGGCGCGCTGGTCCGGGAACTGCGTCAGGGCGAGCATGGCGTGGCTCGTGCTCTGGCGGGTCGTGTCGTTGCCGGCGACCATCAGCAGGCCGAAGAAGCTCACGATCTCCTCGTCGGTGAGCCGCTCCCCGTCGACCTCGGCCTGCACCAGCGCCGTCAGCAGGTCGTCCTGCGGCTCCGCGCGCCGCGCGGTGATGAGCTCGCCGGCGATGCCCGCCAGCGTCATCGTGGTCTCGAACAGGCGGGTCATCGGGTCCGCGCCCTGCATCAGCTCCGGGTCGCGCCAGCCGCCGGCGAACTGCACCTCGTGCGCGATGGTGCGGCGGTACTGCTCCGGGATGCCGACCATGTCGCAGATGTTGTGCATGGGCACGAGCGCCGAGACGTGCTCGACGAAGTCGACCTCGCCGGACAGCTGCGCGAGGTCGTCGACGATGCGCTTCGCGTTCGCGCGGATGCGGTCGTCGGTGCGGGCCATCTGCTTGGGCGTGAAGGCGCTGGACAGCAGGCGGCGGACCTTGGTGTGCCGGGGCGGGTCCATCGCGATGAACCCCTGCGCGGCGTCGAGCAGCTCCTGCGGCATGGACTCGAACACGATGCCCTCGCCGGACAGGAAGTCGTCGTGGCGCTTGGTGACCTCCACCAGGTGCCGGTGCGTCACGACCGCCCAGAAGCCCTGGTCGTTCGGGTCCTCGAACAGCCCGTTCTCCACCGGGCGGTGCCAGCTGACCGGCCGCTCGCGGCGCAGGACCGCGAAGGTGCGCTCGCGCTCCTCGGCGGTCGCGGCCCAGAAGGCGTTGGAGGACAGGTCGGCCCCGTCGTAGGGGCGGGAGGCCCGCTCGGGCAGCGTCGTCGTCATCCCGTGACTTTGACACAGACGGGCCGTTTGTCAACGACCTGACGAAGAGGACCTCGACGTCAACGTCCGTGGCATGCTCTGGGCGTGACCGTCCAGCCGCTCCGCGCCGCGTTCCGGCGCCAGGTGCGCGACACCGCCCTCGAGGTCGCCCACGGCCTGGTGGTCGAGCACGGCTGGGACGGCGTGCGCCTGGGGGAGGTCGCCCGGCTCACCGGCGTCTCCCGGCCGACGCTCTACAAGGAGTTCGGCGACCGCCAGGGCCTCGGCGAGGCGCTGCTGCTGCAGGAGACCGAGCGCTTCCTGGTCGGCGTCGCCGCCGTCGTCGAGGAGCACGCCGCCGACCCCGCGCTCGGGCTGCTCCGCGCCGTCCGCTTCACCCTCGACGAGGCCGCGCGCAGCCCGCTCCTGCACGCCGTCCTCACCAGCAGCCGCGGCGACGACGCCGGCCTCGTGCCGCTGCTCGCGCGGTCCGTCCCGCTGCTGCGGCGCGCCGTCGAGGTGCTCGTCGCCTCGCTCGGCCCGCACCTGCCGGACGTCGCGCACGAGGACCTCGCCGACACCGCCGAGACGCTGGTGCGGCTGTGCGTGAGCCACCTCGTGCAGCCCAGCGCCGACGCCGCCACGACCTCCCTGCGGCTCGCCCGGACCGCGTGGCGCCTGCTGGGCCTGGAGCCGCCGGCTCGCTGACCGCCCCGGCCGCGGTCCGGCTCGGCGCGCACGGAGCCTGCCAGGATGGGCGCGTGCAGACGAGCAGCGGCGTCCGCGTCCTGCTCGTCGGCGGGGAGCCGGAGGACCCGCGCACCACGGTCCGGCTGGACGCGCCCGGCACCTACGTCGACGCGGTCGCCGAGCTGCTCCTGCGCGTCGGGACCAGCGACGAGCGGCTCTGCGACGCCGGCACGACCTGGCTGCTGCTCCGGCTGGCTGACGCGGCCGCCGCGCGCTCGGGCGCCCAGTCGCAGGTGCAGGTCGGGCTCATCGTCAGCAGCGTGAGCGTGGCCGGGACCCGTGCGGAGGTCGCCGAGCACCTGCAGCTGCTCACCGCGGCCCTGCACGACGTGCCCGAGGAGGGCCTCGAGGCCGTCCGGGGGCGCCTGCTGGCCGAGGAGGCGACGCGGGGCCTGCCGCGGGAGCCGGTCGCCGCCGCGGTCCACCGGTTCGGCGCCCGGGGGCCGGGCAGCAGCGCGTACGGGTTGCTGGCCGTGCCCGGGGTGTCGCGGGCGGAGCTGCAGGCCTGGGCGGACCGGTTCGCCGTCACCGGCGGGGTCGTCCTGCACGGCGAGGGGCTGCTCCCGGAGGACCTCGTCCTCGCCCTGCGACCCGGCCCCGCCGCGCCCGAGCCCGACGTCGTCCCGGTCCTGCCCGGGCGCGTCTGGGTGCCGGAGGTGGACGGTGAGGCCCTGTCCGGGGACGCGCCGGCACTGCTGAGCCTGTCGGTCCTGGTGCCGCGCGCGTGGGCGTCCCACGTGGCCCTGTGGTCGCTGGCCCGGCGGGCCGAGCGCGCGCTGGTCGACGTCGCGTCGTCGGTCGAGCCCGCCCTGGTCCCGCTCGGCAGCACCACCGCGCAGGCGGCGGTCCGGGTCACGAGCCTGCCCGGGCGGCACCAGGAGGCGACCGACCTGCTCGTGGCGGCCTTCGAGGACCTCGTCGGGAAGGGGCCGGGCGCCGAGGAGCTGGCCGACGACCTGAGGGCGCTGGTGCGCCGGACCGGGCCGCTGTCGGACGTCGAGGTGCGCCGGCAGGTCGCCCGCGAGCTGCTGCACGGCCGACCGTCCCAGGAGGCCGGCGAGCCGCGGACCGGGCTCGAGGAGGCGTCCTGGACCGACGTCGGCCGGGTGCTGCGCGGCCTTCCCGACACCGCCCTGCTGCAGGGGCCGAGCCGACCCGCGGACGCCCGCTGGTCGCTCCTGACGGAGGACGAGCGCGAGGCGCTGGGGGAGCCCGACGGGGAGGTCTTCGTGCCGCTCGGAAACCGCGCGTCGGGGACGCGGCTGGTCGTGGGACCGCGCGGCGTCGGGACGGGTCGGCTCGCCGCCGGGACCGACCAGTGGCTGCCCTGGGACGACGTCGAGGTGGTGCTCGAGGGGCGCAGCACCGTCCAGCTCGTCCAGCGCGGCGGCCGCGGGCTGGTCCTCACGCCGGTGCACTGGGTCGACGCGGCCGGCCGGCGCGCCACCGGCGCCGTCCAGCGGCACGCGCCGCCCGGCCTGGTCCGGCCCCTGGCCGCCTTCCGGGAGGCCCCCGAGCCCC
>JAOPWW010000508.1 GCA_025965495.1 Frankiales bacterium | reverse complement strand
GCCGCCGTGGGCAGGGCGCCGTCGCGCAGCGACCGGGCTGCCGGGAGCAGGCCGTGGCGCCACACCTCGCCCCGCACCAGCCCGCGCTCGCCGGCCAGCCGGCCTCGCTTGGCCGACACCGCCCCCGCCCCGACGCCGTACCGGTACATCGTGCGCAGCGCCTCCGTCGTCGGGCGCCAGGTCACGTGCGTGACGGCCATGCCGGGGGCGGACCGGACCTGCCATCCGGCGCGGACCGCGCGCCAGAACGCGTCCTTGTCCTCCCCCGCGGGGTAGCGGCCGCCCGCGCCGAGCGCGACGTCGAAGCCGCCCAGCTGCTCGAGCACGCTGCGCCGGAACGCCATCGCCGCGCCGTGGCCCGTCGCGGACAGGTCGCCCGTGCCGTCGTAGGAGGCGGGGCCGTCGTCGGTGCTGACCGACAGCGCGACGCCGCCGTCGGCGTCGGCCAGGACGTGGCCCCAGACGAGGCCGACGCCCGGTGCCGACAGGGCCGCGACGGCGGCGTCGACCCACCCGGGCAGCGGCCGGCAGTCGTCGTCGGTGAACAGCACCAGCGGGGCCGACGCCGCGCGCCAGCCGGCGTTGCGGGCGCGGCTCAGCCCGGGCAGGTCGCAGCGCACGAGCCGCGCGCCGGCCGCCTCCGCCACCTGCCGCACCGCGTCGTCGCGGGAGCCCGAGTCGACGACGACGAGCTCGTCCTGCGGGAGCAGCCCGGCGCGGACGGCCGGCAGGGCCTCGGCGAGCAGGCCCGCCCGGTCCCGGCAGCACACGACGACGGCGACGGCGTCACTACGCTCCGCGGCGTGCGGGTCCTCGTGGTCGTCCCCTGGGAGCCCTGGCGGGTGTCCGACGGGATCGTCCTCCCGATGCACCACCACCTCCACGCGCTCGCCGGCCGGCACGCGCTGACCGTAGTGGCAGGCGGCTCGCGCTCCGGCGCCGAGCAGCGGCGCACCGGCGTCGACGCCGCGCTCCCGGACGGGGTCGTCGTCCGGTGGACCGGGACGGGCGTCCCTCCGGGCCCGGACTACGTCCTGCGCCGCCTCCGGAGCGAGCTGTCCGGGGAGCCGGCCCACGTGCACTGGGTCGAGCGCCCCGCGCTGCTGCGGGCCGTCGACGAGGAGGCCCGCCGCGCCGACGTCGTCCACCTCGTCGGCTGGGGCACGGCCCAGCTCGCCGCGCGCGTCGCCCCGGTGCCCGCCGTGCACTACGCCGTGGACCCGTGGGAGCCGAGCTGGGAGAACCGGCGGCTGTCCCGGGCCCGGCGGCTGGCCGACGCCGGGCAGCGGGCCAAGGTCGGTCGGCACGAGGCGCGGCACTACCCGCAGGCGGCCTGCGTCGTCGTGGTCGCCGAGAGCGACGCCGCGCACCTGCGCGCGACCGTGCCGGGCGTGCACGTCGACGTCGTGCCGAACGGGGTCGACCCCGGGCCGGCCCCGACCCCGCTGCCGTCGGCTCCGGTCCTCGGCTTCCACGGCGCCTTCGAGACGCAGGCCAACGTCGACGGCGCGACCGCGCTGGTCGAGCAGGTGCTCCCGCGGGTGCGCGTGACCGTGCCCGACGCCCGGGTCCTGCTGGTCGGGCGCACCCCGCCGCGGGCGGTCCAGGCGCTGGCGGAGCGGCCGGGGGTGGAGCTGCGCGCGGACGTGCCCGACGTGCGGGCCGAGCTCGACCGGGTCCGGGTGCACGTCAGCTGGATGCCGTCCGGCCGCGGGCAGAAGAACAAGGTCCTCGAGGCCCTGGCAGCCGGCCGGCCCGCGGTGGTCAACGCCCTCGGGGCGAGCGGCATCGGACCGGGCGGCGGGCTCGAGGTCGCGCCCGACCTCGACGCCGCGGCGGCCGCCGTCGTGCGGCTGCTCCAGGACGACCCTCACGCCCGCGCCGCGTCCGTCGCGGCCCGGGAGCGCGTCCTGCAGGAGTTCACCTGGGAGGCGAGCGCCCGCGGGATCGAGCGGGCGTGGGAGCGGGCCCGCCGGTGAGGATCTCCTTCGTCGGCTACCACCCGCCCGAGCCCGACGGCAGCGCGCACGGCCGCCAGCTGTGGGCCGTGGGTGAGGCGCTGCGGGCGCAGGGCCACGACGTCACGGCCTGGTGCTGGCGCGACCGCCCCCCGCGGCCCTCGGTCGCCGACTGGTGCACCTGGTCCCCGGTCCCGGGAGCCTCCGCGGTGCGCACCCGCACCCGCGCGCTCCTGCAGCCGCGCAGCGACATCGTGCGCGCCGGCTGGACCGTCCCCGACCGCGGCGCCGTGGTGGCGGACGACGCCGCGTCCTGGCCGGCCGTCCGGCCCGCCGGAGAACGCGCCCTGACGCTGGTCCAGTACGCGGTGCGGCTGGACCGCGGGGCGCTCGGCGACTGGTCCGCCGCCCAGGTCCAGGACCTGCGGGCCGAGCGCCGCGCGGTGCGCCAGGCGCCCCTGGTCTGGACGCTGTCGGACCGCGTCCGCGACGCCGTCGGCCGCGGCGAGGTCGTGCCCGCCGCCGTCCCGGTGCCGGCCGCCGCCCTGCCCCTGGTCGACGCGCCCGTCGCGGCGCTGCTGGCCGACTGGGCGTGGCCCCCGAACGTGCGGGCGCTGGCGCTCCTGCTGGCCGGCTGGCCCGACGTCCGGGACCGGGTGCCGGGGGCCCGCCTCGTCCTCGCCGGCCGGGGTCCGGCCCCGGTCGGCACGCTCCCCGGGGTCGAGTGGCGCGGCGAGGTGGCGACCACCGCGGACCTGCTCGCCGAGGCGGCGGTCTTCGCCTTCCCGTGCCCGGCCACCTCCGGGACCAAGATGAAGGTGCTCGACGCCCTGGCCCACGGCGTCCCCGTCGTCACCACGGCCGCCGGTGTCGAGGGCCTGCACGGGGGCGGCGTCGTCGTCGCGGCCGACCGGGACCTCCCCGGCGCGCTGGCCGCCCTGCTCACCGACCCGCAGCGACGCGCCCAGCTGGCCGCCCAGGGCCGGGCGTCGGTGCTGGACCACCACGCTCCCGACGTCGCCGCACGGGCTCGCCTCGCATCGCTCGACCGGCAGCTGCCGGCGTGCCGGTGAGCAGCAGCAGGCCGACGGCGCCGAGGGGTGCCCACAGGGGCGCGGTGCGCCAGACGGTGTCCCGCCCGGTGCGCACCGGCACCTCGACGTAGGTCCGCAGCTCCACCCCCGGCACGCGCTCGACCGCACCGGTCGTCAGCTCCGCCACCGCCGCGCGGACCCGGGCGGGGGTGGACGCCTGCACCCGGAGGGCGAGCAGCCCGCCCGCCGTGTGCAGGTCGGTGCAGTCGACCTCCACCCCGGGCAGGGCGACGGCCCGCGACGTGACGATCCCGCAGACCGTGGACAGCAGGCGCGTCCCCTCCACCAGCACGTCCGACGGCGCCAGCGCCTCGAGCGCGAGCGGGACGGTCGTCACGCGGAGCTCGGTGGCGGCGTGGACGGGGGCGAGCGCCTGCGCCGCCAGGCCGAGGACCCCCGCCACCAGCGCGGTCGCCACGACGGCGGGGACCGCCGGCAGGGGGCGCGGACGCACGCCCGCGCGCTCGGCGGCCACGGCGCCGACCGCCACGAGGAACCAGAGCACGTGCGGCCCCTGCAGCACGCTGAAGGCGTCGTAGGTGCCGGTGCTGACGACGTAGGCGACGACCCCCGTCGTGCACACGGCCGCGACCACCCGCTCGTCGCCGCCGGCGCGCAGCGCCCCGCCCGCCTGCAGCAGCGCCGCCACGAGCACCAGGACCAGGAGCACCACCCCGACGACGCCGAGCTCGGCGTACTCGAGCAGCAGCGCCTGGTCCGCCGTGCGGTACCCGGCGGCCACCAGCTCGCCGAGCCCGAGGCCGCGCAGGGGGTGCTGCGACGCCGCGCCGAGGATGGGGGCGAGCCGCTCGAAGCGGATGGAGATGGCGCCCTCGTCGGCGGAGCTGCTCAGCCGGTCCGCCACCCCCGGCACGAGCAGGTACGCGAGGCCCGCGACGACGACGGCCCCCGTGCCCAGCGCGACCAGGCGCCGGTCCCGGGCCAGCAGGCCCACGACGACGACGGCCACGACGACGGCGGGGACCGCGCTGCGCGAGACCGACCAGTACACGGCCAGACCGGCGAACGCCGTGGCGGCGGCCGCGAGGACGGGACCGCGCCGGCCGCGGACGGCCACCACGACCAGGGCCGGGACGAGCGGGACGACGAGCCAGGCGAACTGCAGCGCGAACTCGGCGCCGGCCCGCACCCGGATCGTCCCGTCGCGCGCACCGAGGGGGAAGGAGGCGTCGGTGCCGAACTGCTCCGGCAGGCGGGAGAACAGGAAGTGGCCGTAGGACCGGCCGGTGACGCGCTCGACGGCGGCGACCGCGCAGGCGCACAGCAGCACGCCGGCCGCGATCCGCAGGGCGGTCCACAGGTCGGGCAGCTGCCGGACGAGGGCCAGCGCGACGACGAGGTAGAGCAGCTGGTCGAGCAGGTCGGCGAGCCGGAACCCGGCGAACCCGAGCGGTCCGGCGGCGACCGCGAACCCGACCCCCAGGACGCCGGACACGACCAGCAGGACCCCCAGGGCCGCCTGCGCCCGGGTGGGCCGCAGCTCGGGCTCGCCCACCGATCCCTGGGCGACCCCGAGGACGAGCCGTGCGACGCCGGCCAGGACGAGCACGTGCTGCACCGTCAGGTAGGGCGTGGGGCTGAACGGCACGACGAGGCTGGCCGGCACGAGCGGCGCGGCACCGACCAGCAGCGCGAGGGCCACGGCGGTCCGGGCGCGCAGGACCAGCGCCCCGGCCAGGACGGAGAGCAGGACCAGCAGCGGCGCGGGCACGTGGCCTCAGCGCCGGCGACGCCGCAGCACGTCGACGCCCAGCAGCCCGGGCACCGCGAGGCCGACCGCCACGACCAGCCCGAGCAGCTCGGCGCGCCGCCGGTCCGGCGCGAGGTGCAGGGCGGGCCCCGCCGGGGTGACGACGGTGAGGGTCACCCGCGACGACGTCGGGATGCCGACGCTCGCCTGCTGCAGCGCGAGCGCGCGGGACAGCTGCTCGGCCGCGACCTGCGCGAGCTCGCGGGCCTGGTCCGCCCGGGAGCCGCGCGCGGTCAGGGTCAGCAGCAGCGACGTCGGGTCGGCCGTGGCGGACAGGGCGCTCTGCACGGCGGCCGAGCTCAGCCCGGCCTGCTGGGCGACGGGGTCGGCGAACGCCGCCGTGCGCACCAGCCCGACGTACTTGGCCCGCAGCCGCGACAGCTTGAGGAAGACGCCGTCGCTCGCGGCCTGCGACAGGGCGGGCTCCTGGTCGATGAGGAGCACGGCACTGCTGCCGTACACGGCCGGTCGGCGCAGCCGGTACTCCGCCGCCGCGGCGCCGGCAGCAGCGGCCACCACCAGGACCACCAGCGCGAGGGCGACCAGCACCTGCCGGGTCCTGCCGGGGGGCGCCCCGGCGGGGTCGACCGCGTCGTCCTGCGCCACCCGCCCGCTCCCCCGCAACCTGTCGCCGCACCTGCCGAGCGGTGTGGAACGCTAGCAGCGCCGTGACCCGCTGTGACCGCGACGGGACGGCGCGCGGACCGGGGGAGCAGGACGTGACGGACGGCGCTCCGGGACGGGCGCCGGTCAGCGTCGTCGTCCCGAGCCGCGACCGGCCCGAGATGCTCGCCCGCTGCCTCGCCTCGGTGCGCGGGGCGCTGCGCCCGGACGACGAGCTCGTCGTCGTCGACTCCGCCTCCCGCGACGCGGCCGCCGTCGCCCGGGTGGCCGCCGAGGCCGGGGCGCGCCTGGTGCGGGTCGACCTCCCCGGCGTGGACCGGGCGCGCAACGCAGGCTGGACCGTCACGACCCACGACCTCGTGCTGTTCACCGACGACGACGTCCAGGTCGACCCGGGCTGGGCCGACGCGTACGCCCGCTGCTTCGCCGAGCACCCCGAGTGCTCCTTCGCCACGGGCCGGATCGGCGTGCCCCCGGACCAGGTCAGCGAGCACGAGGTCGCCGTCAAGGACGACCCCGAACCGGCCGTCCTGGACCGCACGAGCGTCGGCAGCCTGGGGCACGGCGCCAGCACGGCGCTGCGCCGCTCGGCGCTCGTGGCGGTCGGCGGCTGGGACGAGGCCCTCGGCAACGGCGGGCGCTTCCGGGCCGCCCCGGAGCTCGACCTGTTCGACCGGCTGTTCGCGTCCGGCCGCACCGGGCGCTACGAGCCGGCCGCGCGGGCGTGGCACGACCAGTGGCGCACCGACGGCCAGCTCGTCGTGCTGAACCTGCGCTACGGCGTCGGGGCCGGGGCGCGGCTGGCCAAGCTGGTCCGCACCGACCGCCCGCGCTGCCGCCGGGTCGCCCGGGAGGTCCTGTGGGACTGGGGGCTGGCCTCCCTGCTGCTGCACCTGCGCCACCACGACCTCAAGCGCACGGTCACCTGCACGGTCCGGATGCTGGGCTACCTGGTCGGCTTCCTGCAGGCGGTCGTCGTGCCGCTGCAGGACGGTCACTTCCGGCCGCTGCCCTCCCCCGGCCAGGCCGGTGCCGGGTCCGACAGGCAGGCCAGCAGCGCCGCGTGACCCTCGGGCCCGTGCAGGGGCCGGTCCTGCGCGGCCCGTACGAGGCGCGCGTGCACCGTCGAGAAGAAGCCGTGCACCGTCAGCCGCTCGGTCCACGTCGACCTGGCCCGGAGCTGCCGCTCGCGCCACGCGTCCGGGTCGAGCGCGGCGTGCTCGGCGAGCAGCAGCTCGACCAGGGACCGGGTCCGGCGGGCCGGCACCCGGACCACCAGCGCGGGCCAGTCGACCTCGCGCGCGAGCGGCAGCACGCAGTCGGTGTCGACCAGCAGCGGCACGCGCCCGGCGGCCAGCGCCTCGTAGAAGCGGAACGAGAAGTTGCCGTAGCCGCGCACGGAGAGGGCGTAGTCGGTGCCGAGCAGGTTCTCGACGTACTCGCGCCGGTAGACCGTCGGGTCGAGGTCCTGCACGGGGGCGAAGCCGGTCCGGGTCAGCCGGAAGCGGTCGGAGCGCAGGACGACCTCGGCCCGGACGCGCGGGTCCCGCAGCAGCACCCGCAGCGCGGCGCTCCGGTGGACCAGCTGCGGGGCGAGCCCGAGGCGGTCCGACAGCCCCAGCCGGGTCGCCGCGGTCCGCACGTGGTCCTTGCCCGCGTGCAGCACTCCCGGCAGGCCCGGCGGGCGGGGGACCCCGAGGGGCGGCGAGAAGCCGCAGAAGCCGACGCTCGGCACCGGCTCCCAGGGTCGCGGGGACACCGGCCCCTCGGCCGGCTCGAGCACCCACCCGGGCAGAGCGACGTCGGCGGCGGCGCGGCGGGCGCCCCACAGGGAGGGCCGGAACACGACGGCCCTCGGCAGGTCGACGGGGAGCACGCGGTCGTCGTGGCAGAACACCAGCGTCGACCGGCCGGCCGCGGCGGCCCTCGCGGCGAACGCGCGCGCGGCCTGCAGCAGGTCCGGCGAGGTGAGGGTGTCCTCCCACGCGAAGGGCAGGACGGCCAGGTCGCTGTCCTCCAGCGGCGCCAGCACGAACCGCTCCGGCGCGGCCCGCTGCCACCCGGCCCCGAGCGCGGCGCGGCGCGGCTCGCGGTCGTGATGGGCCAGCACAGCCGGCGACAGCGGCTCGAGCAGGTGGACCGTGGTGGTCGCACGGACGAGCGACAGGTCGGTCCACAGGCGGACCCGCCGCAGGCTCACAGCACGACCGTCCCGGTCCGCCACGACCCGCGCAGCAGCGCGGCAGACTCCACCAGGTCGCGGCGCACGAGGAAGGCACCGTCGCAGAGCCGCCGTCGCCGTCCGTCGGGCACGTGCAGGGTGCGCAGCCCGAGGACCCGGTCGAGGTAGGGCAGGGCCAGCAGCGCCGGGCGCAGGTCCCTGCTCGCGACGGCGGCGGCCAGGCCGGCTGTCCCCAGCCACAGGGCCGCCCGCTGCGGTCCGAGCACCACGCCGTGCCACAGGAAGGTCCGGCGCAGCTCGGGCACCTCGCGCACGACGACGGGGAACGCGGCGGACAGGGCGGCCCGGCGCAGCAGCAGGGGGCGGTCCGGCGGTGAGACCTCGTGGTCGACCACGGCGTGCACGGCGAAGCGGCTGCGGGCACCGGTGCGGCGCACCCGCCAGCCGAGCTCGGTGTCCTCCCCGAAGGGCAGGTGCTGCCAGCGGGCTCCGAGGGCGTCGGCGACGACGCGGGCGAACCCGAGGGCGAAGGGGCCCTCGGGCGCCGGCGGACCCGCGGCGTCGAGCGCAGCCCGGGTGTAGGCGACGTTGCAGGTCTCGTACAGCCCGAACTCCGCCGGCGTCCACTGCGTGCGCGACAGCCGCTCGAGCGGCTGCGCCGGGTCCGCCGTGGTGCGGCCCTGCACGAGGGCGACGTCCTCCCGGAAGCCGGCGAGCAGTGCCTCCAGCCAGGTCGGGCGAGGGCGGCAGTCGTCGTCGGTGAAGACGACGACCTCGCCGCGGGAGGCGGCGACCGCGAGGTTGCGCCCCTCGGCGACCGGCAGGTTGGCGTCCCGGGTCAGCACGCGCAGCCCGGCCGGCCGGCCCTCGCGCACCCGGGACGCGAGCAGCTCGGCGGTCCCGTCGGTCGAGCCGTTGTCGACGACGACGACCTCCTCGGCCGGACGGGTCTGCGCGGCGAGGGCCTCGAGGGTGCGCTCGAGGAGCGCCCTGCGGTCGTGGGTGACCAGCACGACGCTCGCCCGCAGCGGTCCGCCCGGCGGGACGGCGCGCGGCAGGTCCTCCCCCCGGACGCCGTCCGCCAGCGCCACCCACAGCTGCTCCAGGTCCGCGACCCGCGCCCCCAGCTCGTAGCGGGCCGCGACCCGGGCCCGGCCGCGCCGTCCCCGCTCCGCCCACGTGCCCGGCTCCGCCAGCAGCTCCTCCACCCGTGCCGCGAGGGCCCCGACGACGTCGCCGTCCTCGGGCACGAGCAGCGCGGTGTCGCCGACGGCCTCCGGGACGCCGCCGTGCGCGGTCGTCACCAGGGGCGCGCCGCAGGCGAGGGCCTCCAGGTTCACCAGGCCGAGGGTCTCGGCGTCGCCGTCGGGCGCGGTCCGGCTGGCGGTCACGACGACGTCGGCCACGGCGAGGGCGGCGCGGACCGTGCCGGGCGGGCGGCCGTCGACGACCTCGGCGTCCAGCGGCAGGGACGCCAGCAGCGTCCGGAG
>JAOPWW010000485.1 GCA_025965495.1 Frankiales bacterium | reverse complement strand
ACGGAGACGAGCGCGCACAGATCAGCGGACGCCCCCGCGGGCAGCGGCTCGGCGTCGGCTTCCGCGCCCTCGGCCAGCGGCTCGGCGTCAGCTCCCCCGCCCCCGGCGAGCGGCTCGCCGTCTGCTTCCCCGCCCGCCGCGACGGATGCGAACTGGCTGACCGATCGCCGCTGCTCGCGGCCGGTCCGGCTGAACGTGCAGGTGCCGGTGACCACGCTGCTCGGGCTCAGTCACGAGCCCGGGTGGCTCGAGGGTCACGGGTGGATCAGCGCTCCCACGTGCCGGCAGCTGCTGGTGTCGGCGGAGCTCCGCCGGCTCTGCGTCGACGAGGCGACTGGTCGGCTGATCGACCTCGCCCCTCAGGTGGTGCGACCCGAGCTGGACCCGCAGGCCGCCGCGCTCGCCCTTCAGCACATGGCCTCCGACCCGAGTCCCCTCTCCGAGACGGTGTGGAGGGAGGAACCCGAGCACGATCCCGGCGAGACGCTGTCGGAGTTCGTGGTCCTGCGTGACGGGCTCTGCGACGGACCGACCGGAGCCCGGGTCGACGCACGGCGTGCCCATCTCGACCACGACGTCGCGTATCCCGAGGGCCCCACCGCCGCCTGGAACCTGGTGGCCCGCGGCGAACGCACGCACCTGCTCAAGCACCGGGGCTGGACGCCGGTCCGGACGCCGACGAGCACGCTCTGGTTCAGCCCTGCAGGTCAGGTCGTCGAGGTCCTGCACACCCACGAGCCGCTGCAGCCGCTCGAGGCCGACGCCGTCGTCCCCGACCCCCTCGCGCTGCACGCCCTCGAGGCCGAGCTGCTGCGGCCGCCGACCACGGACGACGACCCGCCCGACTGGTGACCCAAGACACGGACGTCGGCCGGTGGACCGGGCAGACGAGGGCGTGACGCGCCTCTTCGTCAGAGAACGTCGCCGGTCCGTCCGATCGGGTGGGCTCGGGTCAGACCAGGGTCGCGACCACTCCGGCGTACATGCGCTCCTTGATCGTCCCGAGCGTCGGACCGGCCTTGCCGGTCAGGGGACGGACCTTCGCGAGCGCCGCGGCGAGCACCTCGTCCTCGGCGACGGCGACGTCGGCGACCCCGGCCTGGACCGCGTGCGCCCCGCCGTACCGGTGGCCCGTCGTCATCGCCTCGGTCGCGGCCTGGGGTGTGAGCTTGGCCTGGATGAGCGCGCCCATCCCGACGGTGAAGGGGATCTGGATGTCGACCTCGGGCAGGCAGAAGAAGCCGCGGTCGGACCGCATGACCCGCCAGTCGTGCGCGAGCGCCAGCATGCCGCCCGCCGCGAAGCAGTGCCCCTGCACGGCCGCCACCGTCGGCACCGGCAGGGTGAGGACCCGCGCGAACAGGCCGTGGACGCGGTCGACGAAGGCCCCCGCGTCGTCGGGGTGGCTGAACAGCCAGTCCAGGTCGAGGCCGTTGCTCCAGAACTTCCCCGTGGCGGTCGTGACGAGCGCTCGAGGGCCCTCGGTGGCAGCCACCTCGTCGAGCGCGGCCGTCACGGCGTCGAGGAAGGTCGGGTCGAAGCGGTTCTCGGTGTCGCCGAGGTCGAGCAGGAAGACCTCGCCGTCGCGGGTGAGCCTCACGCGGACGTCCCCGAGGAGACCGCGGCAAGCGCCTCGGGCAACGTGAACGCGCCGGCGTACAGGGCCTTGCCGACAATCGCCCCCTCGACGCCGCGGACCCCGGCGAGGACCCGCAGGTCCTTCAGCGACGACACCCCGCCGGACGCGACCACAGGGCGGGTCGTCGCCGCGCAGACCTTCTCCAGGAGCTCCACGTTCGGTCCCGTCAGGGTCCCGTCGCGCTTGACGTCGGTGACGACGTACCGGGCGCACCCCTCGGCGTCCAGCCGGGCGAGGACGTCGAACAGCTCGCCGCCGTCCTGGGTCCAGCCCCGTGCCGACAGCGTCGTGCCGCGCACGTCGAGCCCCACCGCGATGCGGTCGCCGTGCTTCGCGATGGCCGCGGCCGTCCACTCGGGCTGCTCCAGCGCGGCCGTGCCGAGGTTGACCCGGGCGCAGCCGGTGGCGAGAGCGGCCTCGAGCGAGGCGTCGTCGCGGATGCCGCCGCTCATCTCGACCCTGACGTCGAGGGCGCCGACGACGCGGGCGAGCAGCTCGCGGTTGCTCCCCCGGCCGAAGGCCGCGTCGAGGTCCACGAGGTGCACCCACTCGGCGCCGTCGCGCTGCCACTGCAGGGCGGCCTCGAGCGGGTCCCCGTAGGAGGTCTCCGACCCGGCCTCGCCCTGGACGAGGCGGACGGCCTTCCCGTCGGCGACGTCGACGGCGGGCAGCAGGACGAGACTCACAGGTGCTCCTCGGGGAGGTTGATCGCGGACCAGCGGGGGGTCACCACGGGCGGGGCGGCGACAGGACGGACGCCATCGTGCGGCGCGGCGACAGGGCGGCGGGGGCTCACCGCGAGCTGCGCGGTGACAGGTACAGCGTGATCACGAGCGGCAGGGCGAGGAGGCTGAGCAGCAGCAGGCCGAGCCGGGCGGCGGTCCCGGTGAGGACCTGCCACCCGAGGAACTGCACGACCAGGACGCCACCGGCCAGGCCCAGACGGGTGCGGACGGGCATGGCGCCGTAGCGGGGCGGGCGACGCGTGGGGACGGTGGGCCGCAGAGCGGCCACCTTGGCGCGCCGAGCCCGGGAGCGCGCCGCCTTCTCCCGCTCGAGGGCGCGCGCCTGCTCGCGCGCAGCCCGCGCACGGGCGCGCTCCCTGCTCACAGCGTCCGGAGCCAGTTCTCCAGCAGCCCGGCGCCGGCGTCGCCGCTCTTCTCGGGGTGGAACTGGGTCGCGGCCAGGGCTCCGCGCTCGACCGCCGCCGCGAACGGCTGCCCGTGCACGCTGCGCGTCACGAGCGCACCCGGCACGTCCTCGGCGGCGTAGGAGTGCACGAAGTAGAAGCGCTCCGACTCCAGGCCGGTGAACAGCGCGCTGCCCTCGGGCACCTCGACGCCGTTCCAGCCCATGTGCGGCACGACGTCGGCCTCGAGCCGGCGGACCGCGCCGGGCAGCACACCGATGCCCTCGGTCCGCTCGCCGTGCTCGTCGCCCTCCTCGAACAGCACCTGCATCCCGACGCAGATGCCGAGGACCGGCCGGCCGGCCGCCACCCGCTCGCGCACGACGACGTCGCCGCCGACCTCCCGGATCGCCGCCATGCACGCCGCGAACGCTCCGACGCCGGGGACCACCAGACCGTCGGCCTCGCGGGCGCGATCGAGGTCGGCGGTGACCTCGACGTCGGCGCCGACCCGCTGGAGCGCGCGCTCGGCGCTGCGCAGGTTGCCCGACCCGTGGTCGAGCACGACGACGCGGCTCACGGCCCCTGCTCGGGGTGCGGCGGGAGGACCGGGGCCGACTCGGCGTGGCGCAGCCGGGCCGCCCGCAGGACCGCGCCGCACCCGGTCCCGCCGGCCATGGCGACGACGTAGAGCACCGTCAGCCCCTCGACCCACCTCACGACGACACCCGCGTCAGGTCGGGCGCCGCCGGGCACCGCACGCCGTCCCCGTTCACCGGGTGCCGACCGCTTCGAGGTCGTCCGCGGTCAGCCCGTTCGGCAGGTCGCCGTCGACGGCGTAGTCGTAGCCGAACAGCACGACGTACGGCGGCAGCCCGAGCAGCATCACGGCGTCGGCGAGGCGGTCGGTCTCGACGTCGTAGGCGCGGGTCAGGACCCCGCGCAGGGGCTCGACGTCGTGGACCCCGAGGGCGACAGCCAGGGCGTCGACCTCGCTGACGTCGGGCGGCAGCGGAGTGCCGTCGAGGTAGCCGGGGTCGGAGTCGTAGGTCGCGACGAGCGCGCCGCCGTCGAACACCTGCAGCAGCAGGTCGTCGTCGTCGTGCACGGTGATGCAGACGACGGG
>JAOPWW010000481.1 GCA_025965495.1 Frankiales bacterium | reverse complement strand
GCGCAGATGCGCAAGGCGGGCCTGCGGGTCGAGGTCGACGTGTCCGACGACCGCATGCAGAAGAAGATCCGCAACGCGCAGAAGCAGAAGGTCCCGTTCATGCTCATCGCCGGAGCCGACGACGTCGAGAAGGGCGCGGTCTCCTTCCGCTACCGCGACGGCACCCAGGAGAACGGCGTCCCGGTCGCGGACGCCGTCGAGAAGGTGCTGCAGGCCGTCCGGGACCGCACCTGATGGAGCGCGACACCGCCGACGACGTCGAGCAGCAGGGCGCGGGGCTGCAGGACTCCTTCGCCCGGCTCTACACGCCGCACCGGATGGCCTACATCCGTGGCGAGGGCAAGGGCGGCGACTGCCCGTTCTGCGTCATCCCGGGGCTGCCCGACGACGAGGGGCTGGTCGTGGCCCGCGGCGAGCACGCCTTCGCGGTGCTCAACCTCTACCCGTACAACTCCGGCCACCTCATGCTGGTCCCGTACCGGCACGTCGCGGGCTACGAGGAGCTCACGACGCCGGAGGCCGGCGAGGTCGCCGCCATGACGCAGCACGCCCTGCGCGCCATGCGGCACGCGACCGGCGCCCAGGGCTTCAACGTCGGGATGAACCTCGGCGTCGTCGGGGGAGCCGGCATCGCCGCGCACCTGCACCAGCACGTCGTCCCGCGCTGGGGCGGCGACACGAACTTCATGCCGGTCGTGGGCCACACCCGGGTGCTGCCGCAGCTGCTGCCCGAGACGCGGGACCTGCTGGCGCAGGCGTGGTCGCAGGTCTGAGGCTCAGTCGGTCAGCGGCCGGTCGGGGCTGCTGAGCAGGCCGTCGGGCAGGGCGTCCGCCCGGGCGACCCGTCCCGGCGGGCACGTGGACAGGGGCGTGCCGTCGAGGTCGCGCAGCGCGAGGGCGGACACGACGCCGTCGACCGAGACCGCCGCGCCGTCGTGGAGCGTGCCGCTGAGGACCCGCACGAGCCCGCCGCTGACCCGCGCGGCGAGGGGCCCGTCGGGGTCGGGGGACAGCTCGACGACGGCGCCCCCGACGTCGTGGACCGGCGCCGCGAGGACCTCCCCGGCCGCCGGCACGGACGCGAGGAGCAGGTCGAGCAGGGCGTCGCCGCCGACCCCGGACGCCGTCACGGGCAGGACCGGGTGCAGGGTGCCGCCGGCGACGCCCTCGGCCAGCTCGCGCCGGAGCACGTCGGTCGCGGGGACCTCTCCTCCCAGCCAGGCGTCGAAGACGGCGTCGTCGCTGCTGCCGGACAGCAGCGCCTCCAGCAGGTCGTCGTGCAGGCCCTCCACCAGGCCGACGTGCTCGGGCTCGGCGTCCCGGACCGTCCCGTCGACGAGGAGCTGCAGGTCCAGCAGGCGCAGCACGCCCGTGACCTGCTCGTCGTCGTCGAGGACCGGCAGGGCCAGCGGGTGGACGCCCTCGCCGAGCACGCGCTGCAGGACGGCGACCGACTCGTCGAAGTCGGCCCGCGGCAGGTCGAGCTGCGTCACGCAGAGCACGCGGGGCAGGCCGGCGTCGGCCGCCTCCTCCCAGCGCAGCGGCAGGGTCGGGTCCATCCCCTGCGCGCTCGACAGCACGAACACGACGCCGTCGGCCAGCGGCAGCGCGGCCCGGCCCTCGAGCAGCACCACCCCCGACGCCGTCGACGGTCCGCCGAGGGCCCGCACGAGGGTGGTCTTGCCGGAGCCCTCGTGGCCGAGCACCGCGACGAGGCGGGCGGGGGAGGGGGAGCGCGTCACGGGACCAGTCTCGGGCCTGCTCGCTACCCTGCGCGCAGCAGCCCCGCCCCCTCCGCACCGGAACGGACCTCTCCGCCGTGTTCAACCTGCGTCCCGCCGTCTCGTCGGTGACCGAGCCGCTGGGCCGGTCGCTGCTCGGGGTGGGGGTCACGGCCAACGCCGTCACCGTCGCCGGGACCGTCGCGTCGGTCGCGGCCTCGCTCGGGCTGCTCGCCCGGGGGCACCTGTTCCTCGGCGCCGTCGTCGTCACGCTCACCGTCCTGACCGACGCGCTGGACGGGACCATGGCTCGGATGAGCGGGGGCTCCACCCGCTGGGGGGCGTTCCTGGACTCGAGCCTGGACCGGTTCGTCGACGGCGCCGTCCTCGGCTCGCTCGCCTTCTGGTACGCCACCGGGGGGCACGACGACGTCCTGTGCGCGGTGTCCCTGGCCGCGCTCGTCCTCGGCTCGATCACCAGCTACGTGAAGGCCCGGGCGCAGAGCGTCGGCATGACCTGCGACGTCGGGATCGTCGAGCGCACGGAGCGGCTGGTGCTCGCTCTCGGCGCCTGCATCTTCGGCGGCGTCGGCGTCCCGTACGTGCGGCCCGCGCTGCTGTGGGTGCTCCTGGCGCTCAGCGCCGTCACGGTCGGGCAGCGGCTGGCGGAGGTGCGGCGCCAGGCCGTCGCGGCGTGAGCGCCGCGCAGGCAGGGACAGCGGCGTGAGCGCCGCGCAGGCAGGGACAGCCGCGTGACGGGCGGTCTCCGCGAGCGGGTCCGGGCCCTGCTGGTCGACGGCGCGTACGCCGGCGGCTGGGGGGTGGTGAAGGCGCTGCCCGAGCCGGTCGCGGTGCGGCTGTTCGACGCCGGCGCCGACCTCGCCTGGCGGCGCGGCGGCAAGGGCGTGGAGCGGCTCGAGGCCAACCTCGCCCGCATCGCCCCCGGCCAGGACCTGACCCGCGCGGCGCTGCGCTCCTACGCGCGCTACTGGCGGGAGGTGTTCCGCCTGCAGGTCACCCCGGTCGGGCGGCTGGTCGCGGGGATGCGGACGACGGGTGAACCGGCCTTCCGGGCGGCACTGGCGAGCGGGCGCGGCGTCGTCCTGGCGCTGCCCCACAGCGGGAACTGGGACCACGCCGGCGCCTGGTGCGGCGCGACGGGGGCCCCGTTCACGACCGTCGCCGAGCGGCTCGAGCCGGCGTCGCTGTTCGACCGGTTCGTGGCGTTCCGCGAGTCGCTCGGCATGGAGGTGCTGCCGCTGACCGGCGGCGCCCGGCCGACCACCGAGGTCCTCGCCGAGCGGCTCGAGGCGGGCGGGATGCTCTGCCTGCTCGCCGACCG
>JAOPWW010000451.1 GCA_025965495.1 Frankiales bacterium | reverse complement strand
GCCCGGCGGTGCGGGGCAGCCCGCGCTCCTTGGCCCAGCGGCCGTTGCCGTCCATGACGATCGCGACGTGCCGCGGCACGAGGTCGGCGGGGATCGGCGGCGGGGTCGCCCCTGAGGGGTGCGGCGTCGGGCGGCGGGACGGGGGCAGGGAGCGGCGGCGCACGACGTCAGCGTTCCACGAGCGGCAGGCTGCGCAGCCCGCGCTCGTGGTGCCACTGCAGGTGCGCCGCGACCAGTCCGCTCGCCTCGCGGCGCACGTGGGCGTCGGCGCCCTCGGAGGCGTCCCACTCGCCGGTGAGCAGGTCGACCATGAGCTGCAGCGCGAGCGGGCCGGGCGAGGCGGCGCCTGAGGGCCGGCAGGCCGGGCAGACCGTCCCGCCGGCGGGGACGGAGAAGGCGCGGTGCGGGCCGGGAGCGCCGCACCGGGCGCAGTCCTCCAGGGCCGGCGCGTAGCCGGCGACCGTCATGGCGCGCAGCAGGAACGCGTCCAGCACCAGCCCCGGGTCCCGGGGCGGCAGGTCGGCGGGGCCACCGCCGGTCAGGGCCCGCAGGGCGCCGACGACGAGCAGGAACAGCCGCAGTGCCGGCTCGCGCTCCTCCGCCGTCAGCCGCTCGGCGGTCTCGAGCACGGCGGTGCCGGCGGTGTAGCGGGCGTAGTCGCCGACGAGGTCGTTGCCGTAGGAGTGCACGGAGTCGGCCTGCGTGACGATGTCGAGGTTGCGGCCGGCGAACAGCTGCAGGTCGACGTGGCTGAACGGCTCCACCGACGCCCCGAACCGGCTCCGCGTCCGCCGCACGCCCTTGGCGACCGCCCGCACCCGCCCGGTGCGCTTGGTGAGGAACGTGACGATGCGGTCGGCCTCGCCGAGCTTCTGCACCCGCAGGACGACCGCCTCGTCCCGGTACAGCGTCACGGAGGACACGCTAGCCGCGGAGGCGGTGTCGCGGCCGCGTCGCGGGGGACGCTGTGCCGGACACCCACAGGAGGCGGCGTGGCAGCAGCTCCCCCGCCGCGGTCGCACGCCCGCGGCCGCTGGGCCCTGCCCGCGCGCCCGCCCGAGGAGTGGCTCGGGCCCGGCTGGTCGGTCCTGCTGACCCTGCTGCTCGGCGTCGCCGCCGTCGTCCCGCTGACGGCGCTGCTGCGCACGGTGCCCCGCACCCCGGCCTCGGCGACGGCCGCGCTGCTCGGTGCGGGCGTCGCGGCCGCGTGCGGCGTCGCGGCGTGGTCGCTGCTGGTGCAGGGCTCGGTCACGGGAGACCGGCGGCTGGGCTGGGTCGGGGCCGGCTTCCTGCTGCTGCACCCCGCGGTGCTCGCCCTGGCGGTGGCCGAGATCGGCCCGGGCAGCGACCGCCCCGTCGCGCTCCTGCTGCTCGCCGCCCTGCCGGTGCTCGTGCTCACCAGCCCGGTCGCGGCCCGCCTGCGGGCGCCCGCCCGCGCGCTGGCCGTCCTGGTCCCCGTCGGGCTCGTCGCGGTGGCGGCGGTCGTCGCGGTCCGACGGCCGTCCGGCGCCGACCGGCCCCTGGGCCTGGTCCTGGCCCTGCTCGCCCTCGCCGTCTGGGTCCGCAGCACTCCCCGGCGGGCACCGTGGGGGTGGGTGACCGTGGCCCTGGTCCTGTCGGTCGCGGGGCTGTCCGTCGGCGTCGTGGACCGCACGCTCTCGCCCGGCTGGACCGCCGCCGTCGTCGGGACGCCCCTGCTCGTGCCGGCCCTGGGGCTGGCTCTGAAGACGTCGTCCGGCTACGCCCGCCAGCTCGCCCGGTGGAGGTCCCTGGAGCAGGAGGTGAGGGCGTCGAGGATCCCGTCGGCCCTGCTGCCGGGACGGTCGGTGCTGCCCGAGGACGACGAGGGGCTGCCCGAGCCGCAGGAGGTGCGGGACGTCCTCGCGGACGGCACCGTCCTCGTGGCCCTGCAGCCCGTCCTGCGGCTGTCCGACGGTCAGGTCGTCGGCCACGAGGCGCTGGCCCGCTTCGGCGGACGCATCCCCACCGACCGCTGGTTCCGGGGCGCCTCCCGGTGCGGCCTCGGCCTGGACCTCGAGGTGCTCTGCCTGGCCCGGGCGCTCGCGCTGCTGCCGACCCTGCCGGACCCGCAGTTCCTCGCCGTCAACGTGTCCCCCGCCGCCCTGCTGGACGCCCGCACGCAGGGGCACCTGGACGGGGCGGACCTGTCCCGCGTCGTCGTCGAGGTGACCGAGCACGAGGCCGTGGCGGACTACCCGCGCGTCCAGGCGGTGCTGGACCGGCTGCGCGAGCGCGGGGCGCGGATCGCCGTCGACGACACGGGCGCCGGGTACGCCAGCCTCCGGCACGTCCTGCTGCTGCAGCCGGAGGTCGTCAAGCTCGACACCCTGCTCGTGCGCGACCTGGCCACCGACCCGCGCAAGCGCTCGCTCGTCGTCGCCCTGGTCCGCTTCGCCCAGGAGGTGGGCACGACCGTGCTCGCGGAGGGCATCGAGACCCGCGAGCAGCTCGAGGCGCTGCTCGGCATCGACGTCGAGCTCGGCCAGGGCTGGCACCTGGGGGTGCCCGTCGTGCCGGGCGAGCGGGTGCGCTAGAAGCCGAGCTTGCGCAGCTGCTTGGGGTCGCGCTGCCAGTCCTTGGCCACCTTCACCCGCAGGTCGAGGTGCACCGGCGTGCCGAGCAGGGTCTGGATCTGCGCGCGGGCCGTGGTGCCGACCGCCTTGAGCCGGCTGCCGCCGGTGCCGATCACGATCGCCTTCTGACTGTCCCGCTCGACGTAGAGGACGGCGAAGACGTCGAGCAGCGGCCGGTCGTCGGGGCGCCCCTCGCGCGGGCTCATCTCCTCGATGACCACGGCGATGGAGTGCGGCAGCTCGTCCCGGACGCCCTCGAGCGCCGCCTCGCGGATCATCTCGGCGGCCAGCGTCTGCTCGGGCTCGTCGGTGAGCTCGCCGTCGGGGTAGAGCGCCGGCCCCTCGGGCAGGCGGGCGACGAGCAGGTCCGACAGCAGGTCGACCTGGAAGTCCGAGACCGCGCTGACCGGCACGACGTCGGCCCAGTCCCCGAGGCGCGACACGGTGAGCAGCTGCTCGCCGATCTGCTCCTTGCCGGCCTTGTCGGTCTTGGTCACGACCGCGATGACCGGGGTCTTCAGCTCGGCCAGCTCCTGGGCGATGAACTTGTCGCCCGGCCCGATCTTGTCGTCGGCCGTCACGCAGAAGCAGATCAGGTCGACGCTGGCGTAGGTCTCGCGGACGAGGTCGTTGAGGCGCTGGCCCAGCAGGGTCCGCGGCTTGTGCAGGCCGGGGGTGTCGACGAGGACCAGCTGCGCGTCGGGCCGGTGGACGATGCCCCGCACCGCGTGCCGCGTCGTCTGCGGCCGGCTGCTGGTGATGGCGATCTTCTGCCCGATGAGGGCGTTGGTCAGCGTGGACTTGCCCGCGTTGGGCCGCCCGACGAAGCAGGCGAAGCCGGAGCGGAAGGGAGTCACGAGGACCGAGCCTACGGGGGGTGTGCGGGACTAGGAGGACAGCGACTCGCGCACGACGCCGTCGGGCCCCGCCACCAGCACGGGCAGGCCGACGCCGAACTCCCGCAGGACGGCGAGGTCGGCCTCCGACACCAGGCCCTCGGTCACGACGACGGCCGCCTCGAACGTGCGCACCCCGCTGGAGGCCGCCGCCGACACGGCCCCCCGCAGCGCCGACGTCGACAGGGACGGGTCGGCGTTCTCGACGGTCGCGGCGGCGTAGGTGCGGCCGTCGGTGTCGCGGACGGCGGCACCCTCGGCCAGCGTCGTGTGGGGCGCGTGCGCCCGCAGGCGCGCTCCCCGGGCGAGCGTGACGAGCTTGGCGTCCTCGGGGGAGGTCGTCTCAGGTGCCTGCTGCGGCACGGGCGTGCTCCTCGTTCTGCGCGGGGTCCGGCACCTGGTCGGCCCGGCGGACCAGGACGGTCCCGATGCGGTTGCGGCGGCCCTTCGCGCTCTCCGCGACGAGGACCAGACCGCCGACCTCCACGGTAGCGCCCGGGATCGGCACCCTCCCGAGCTCGCTCGCCAGCAGCCCGCCGACGCTGTCGACGTCCTCGTG
>JAOPWW010000449.1 GCA_025965495.1 Frankiales bacterium | reverse complement strand
CGCACCGCTGCCGGGATCCGGCTGGCCTACGAGCAGGTGGGCCCCGGCGCGGTCTGGGTCGTCGGCAACGCCCCGACCGCGCTGTTCGAGATCCTCGCCCTCGACGTGCGGCCGGCCCTGGTGGTCGGCCTGCCGGTCGGCTTCGTCGGCGCCGCGGAGAGCAAGCAGGCGCTGCGCGCGTCCGGCCTGCCCGCCGTGTCGAACGTGACCGAGAAGGGCGGCTCCGCCGTCGCCGCCGCAGCCCTGAACGCGCTGCTCTACACAGGAGTCCCCGCATGAGACCCGCACTGCTGATCGTCGGGCACGGCACCAAGAGCGCTGACGGCGTCGCGCAGTTCACGGAGCTGGTGGAGGGCGCCGCCAAGGCCGCGCCCTACGCGGACGTCGAGGGCGGTTTCCTCGAGCTGGCCCCGCCGCCGATCCAGGACGCCGTCGTGCGCCTGGTGGAGCAGGGGCACCGCACCGTCGACGTCGTGCCGCTGGTGCTGGTCGGGGCGGGCCACAGCAAGGGCGACATCCCGGCGGCACTGGCGCGCGAGCAGCTGCGCCACCCGGGCCTGGTCTTCCGCTACGGGCGCCCGCTCGGGCCGCACCCGCTGCTGCTGGACGACCTCGCCGACCGGCTCGCGGCCGTCGTGCCGCAGGACCAGTGGGCCGACACCGCCGTCGTGCTCGTCGGCCGGGGCGCCACCGACCCGGACGCCAACAGCGAGGTCGCCAAGACCGCGCGGCTGCTGCTCGAGGGCCGCGGCATCGGCACGGTCGAGACCGCGTTCATCAGCCTGGCGAAGCCGTCCGTCCCCGAGGGCCTGGACCGGGCCCGCCGGCTCGGGTACTCCCGCGTCGTCGTGCTGCCCTACTTCCTGTTCGCCGGCGTGCTGCCCGACCGGATCACCGCGCAGACGCAGGAGTGGGCCGCGCAGCACCCCGACGTCGAGGTCCTGCAGGCCGGGCTGATCGGGCCGAGCGAGCGGCTGGCCCGGCTCGTGGTCGAGCGGTGGGGCGAGGTCGAGGGCGGCGACCTGCGGATGAACTGCGACACGTGCGCCTACCGGACGGTCCTCCCGGGGTTCGAGGACAAGCTCGGCGCCCCCCAGACCCCCCACGACCACCCCGACGACCCGGCGCACCCGCACGGCCACGGGCACGGGCACGACCACGGGCACAGCCACTAGTGGACCCCCTGCGCCACCACGGTGACGCCGAGACCGGCCCGGGGCTGCTCGACCTCGCCGTGAACGTCCGGGGCTCCGCGCCGCCGGCGTGGCTCCAGCAGGTGCTCGTCGACGCCGTCCCGCGCCTGGCCGCCTACCCGTCCCCCGACAGGGCCGCGGCTGCGGTGGCCGCCCGGCACCGCCGGAGCCCGGACGAGGTGCTGGTGACCGCGGGGGCGGCCGAGGCCTTCGTCCTGCTCGCCCGGGCGCTGCGCCCCCGGCACGCCGTCTGCGTCCACCCGTCCTTCACGGAGCCGGAGGCGGCCCTGCGGGCGGCCGGCCACGAGGTGCACCGCGTCGTGCTCGACCCGCCGTTCGACCGCGTCGAGGTGCCGCACGAGGCCGACCTCGTCGTGGTCGGCAACCCCACCAACCCGACCGGGGTGCTGCACGACCTCGCGCCGCTGTGCCGCCCCGGGCGCACGACCGTCGTCGACGAGGCGTTCCTGGACGCCGTCCCCGGCGAACCGGGGTCGCTGGCCGGCCGCGGCGACCTGCCCGGGCTCGTGGTCGTGCGCAGCCTCACCAAGACCTGGGCGCTCGCGGGGCTCCGCGTCGGCTACCTGCTGGCCGAGCCCCGGACCGTCCGGGCGCTCCGGGAGGTGCAGCCGCTCTGGTCGGTCAGCACCCCCGCGCTGACCGCCCTGGAGGCGTGCCTGACCGCGCCGGCCCTGGCCGAGGCCGAGGCCGCCAGCGCCGAGGTCGGGCAGGAGCGGGAGCGGCTCGAGGGGCTCCTGCGCGGGCTCGGCGTCGAGGTCAGCCCCGGCAGCCGCGCGCCGTTCCTGCTGTGCCGGGTCGCGGGCCGCCCCGAGGTCCGCCCGCGGCTGCGGCAGCTCGGGATCGCGGTCCGCCGCGGCGACACCTTCCCGGGCCTCGGGCCGGACTGGTTCCGGGTCGCGGTGCGCGACCGCCGCAGCAGCGACCGGCTCGTCCAGGCGCTCTGGGCGCTGCTCGCCGCGTTCTGACCCGCGAGCACTCCCGACCCGCGAGCGCTCCCGACCCGCGGCCGACTGCCGATGGGGACGGCATGCTCCGCCGCGTCGTCCTGCTCCTGGTGCCGGTCGCCGTCCTCGCCGTGCTGTCGCCCGTGCCCGGCCGGGCGGCGACGCCGCTGAGCTTCTCCCCGAACGCCGCCTTCACCGACACCCCGACCTCGGTCACCCTCACCAGCTCGGCGGCCTTCTCGGGCACGACCGGGAGCGTCCTGCTGACCCCGACCGCGCCCGCGACGGGGCCGTCGTACACGGTGCCGCTGACGGCCGCCGGCACGACGGGGACGCGCTGGGACGCGGCCGTGCAGCTGGCCGACCCGGTCACCGGGACGCCCGCCGCGCCCGGCCTGTACGACGCCGTCGTGACCGTCGGGGACGAGGACCAGACCTGCACGGCCTGCTTCACCGTCCTCACGCGCACCGAGCCGCGGATCCACTCGTGTGCGGACGTGACGCCCCGTCGGCTGCAGCGCGGCGAGGACCTGCCCGCCGTCGTCGTCGGGTCCTCGTTCGCGGACGGCACCGTCGTGGAGGCGCTCGAGGGCAAGGCGGCGAGCTCGCACGTCGTGTACTCGGGGCCCGACACCGCCGCCGCCGGCAACGACAGCGGCGTGCTGCTGTCCCGCTCCGTGCACGTCGAGCCGGACGCCCCCCTCGGCTACTACGGCGTCCGCGTGACCAACGCCGACGGCCGCACGAGCACCCTCGAGCGCTGCCTGGTCGTGACGGCGAGCGCGGACAAGGTCGAGCCCACGGGCGTCACCAACGACATGTCCCGCACGTTGCGGCTGACCGTCCCCGACACGCTGCCGAAGACGGCCACGCTGCGCCTGTTCTGGGTCGGCCCGGGCGCGCCGGCCCCGCAGCTCGACCTTCCCGCCACCGGCTCGACGGTCGTCCCGGCGAACCCGAGCGTCCCGGGCGACCCCAGCACGATCACGGGGACGGTGAACTTCGTCGGCGCGACGCCGTCCCTCAACGGCTACCAGGCCGGGTACGTGCTGCCCGACGGGTCCCAGCACGGGTGCGACGGGCTGTGCCGCTTCACGGTCCGTCAGGCGCTGCCGCCGGTCATCACCGGCGTGAAGGGCCTGGGCACCGGCTCGTCCCTGACACGGAAGGTGACGCTGACCGGGACCGGCTTCACCCGGGGGACGACGGTCCAGACCGACGACCCCGACGTCGCGGTGAAGAGCGTCGCCTGGACGAGCACCACGTCGATGACGATGACGGTCCTCGTCGCACCGACCGTGGACGACACGCACCCGGTCACGCT
>JAOPWW010000422.1 GCA_025965495.1 Frankiales bacterium | reverse complement strand
TCAAGGAGGTCTACGGCGACTACGGCTCCCCGGCCAAGAGCGTCTACCCGCCCGGCATCCTCGACCCGACGCTCGCCCCCGTCAGCTACCCGGCGTCGACGGCGAAGGTCCCCGGCAGCCCGGCCGTCGACTTCGCCTACAGCGCGGACGAGTCCGGCGTGCAGAAGCGGCTCGCCCAGCTGCTGCAGCAGAAGATGACCGCCGCCGGCTTCCGGGTCACCGTCCGCGAGGTGCAGCCGGCGCAGGCCTACGGCTTCGCCGCCGACGTCACGCACGCGCCCGACATGATGCTGCAGACCAACACCCCCGACGCCGCGCACCCCGACACCTGGGCCCGGATCCTGTGGGGCACCGGCGGTGGCCTGAACTTCTTCGCCTACAGCAACAAGGCCGTCGACGCGCTGCTCGACCAGGGCCGCTCGACCACGGACGACGCGGCGGCGGACGCGTTCTACGGCAAGGCCGGGCAGCTGCTCGCCGCCGACGACGCGATCCTGTTCCTCGCCGACGTCAAGGACACGATGGTCGTGCGCAAGGACCTCACCGGTCTGCAGCACGTGCCGAACTACCCGTGGACCCTCGACCTCGACACCCTGGGCCGGTCCTGATGCCGGTGTTCCTCGCCAAGCGCGTCGCGGGCCTGCTGGGCGTCCTGCTCGCCCTGTCAGCGGTCGTGTTCCTGCTGCAGTCGGTCATCCCGGCCGACCCGGTGCGGGCCATGGTCGGGGCGTCCGCGGACGCGGCTACCGTCGACGCCGCCCGCACCCACCTCGGGCTCGACGACCCGCTCCCGACCCAGTACCTGCACTTCCTCGGTCAGGCCCTGCACGGCGACCTCGCGACCTCCCTGCACACCCGCCGGCCGGTCTCGGCCGACCTGGCCGCGTTCCTGCCCGCCTCGCTCGAGCTCGCCCTGACCGCCGCCCTGCTGGCCCTCGTCGTCGGTGGCGTCCTCGGGGTGCTGACGGCCGGCGGCCGGGGGAAGAAGAGCCAGCTGCTCCTGGTCGCCCTCGCCAGCGCGCCGCCGTTCCTGCTCGCGCTCGGGCTGCTGCTGACCCTCTACGCCGGGCTGCACGTGCTGCCCGGCGGCGGGCGCCTGACCCCCGGCGTCGTCGCGCCGACCGGACCGACGGGACTGCTCACCGTCGACGCGCTGCTGCACGGGCAGGTCGCCGTCTGGTCCGACGCCGTCGCGCACCTGGTGATGCCCGCCGTCTGCCTCGCCATCGGGCCGGCCGTCGCGATCGCCCGCACCCTGCGGTCCTCCCTGCAGGCCGTGCTCCGCGAGGACTACGTGCGGACGGCCCGCGCGAAGGCGCTCCCGGAGCGGCGCGTGCTGCTGCGGCACGCCCTGCGCAACAGCCTGTCCGCGCCGCTGACCATGGCGGGCCTGCAGGTCGGGCTGCTGCTGGGCGGCGTCGTCGTCGTCGAGTCCGTGTTCGCCTGGCCTGGCATCGGGCTGTACACCGCGCGGTCGATCCAGACGATCGACTTCCCGGCGGTCGCCGGCACGACGCTCGTCCTCGGGGCGGCGTACGTCGTGCTCAACGCCGTGGTCGACCTCGCGCAGGTCTGGGCCGACCCGCGGCTGCGCTCCGCGTGAGCGTCCGCCGGGTCATCCCCCTGACCCTGGGCTGGGAGGACCTGCCGAAGACCGTCAGCGTGCTCGGCGCCGACCCGACCGAGCGCCTGCTCGAGCCGGTCCCCGCGGTGCTGCTGCAGGTCGACGACGGCTGGCTGCTGCTCGACACCGGCCTGAACCCCGCACTCGTCCGCGACCCCGTGCTCTACCGGCGCTTCCACGGGCACGGCATCGAGGCGGTCCTGCCGCCCGGCGACGGCGACCCGCTGGAGCAGGCGCTCGAGGAGGTCGGTCTGGCGCTCGAGCAGGTGAGCGTCGTCGCGCTGTCGCACCTGCACAACGACCACGCCGGCGGCGTCCGGCACTTCGCCGGGCGCGACGTCCCCGTGCACGTGCAGAGGCGCGAGCTCGACTACGGCCTGAACGCACCGCACCCCGAGCCGGAGCGGCACGGCATCTTCCGGGTCGACTTCGACGACCCGCGCCTGCAGTGGGCGGTCGCCGACGGCGACGTCGAGATCGCGCCGGGCGTGACCGCCCTGCTGACGGCGGGGCACACTCCGGGGCACCAGTCGTTCATGGTCGACCTGGAGGGAGGCGGAGGCTTCGTGTTCGCGTTCGACGCCGCCGACCTGCAGGAGAACATCGACGACGAGAAGCCCGTCGGGGGCAGCGTCGGCGTGCCGCCTGAGGCGACCCTGGCGCCGCTCCTGCGCCTCAAGGCCCTGGCGCGCGAGAAGGGCTACCGGCTCGTGCCGGGCCACGACCCGCACGTCTGGCCGGCGCTGACGGAGGAGCTGCGGGACACGTGACGCTGCCACCCGTCGGCGCCTGGCGGCGGGCCGGCATCGCCCGCGGGGACGGCCCGCTCGTCGAGGACGAGCGGGTCGTCTGGCTGCAGGTGGGCGACGCGTTCGCCGACCTGCGCGCGGGTGGGGAGGACCCGGTGGCGTTCGCCGGGCGCACGACCGTCGAGGGCGACGTCGTCACGTGGCACCACGAGGTGTCGACGCAGCCGCCGGCGACCGACGTCGGGCGGGTCGAGCACCGCGACGGCCTGCTCGTCGAGACGGGCACGGGAGACGACGGCCGGCCCTACGTCGAGCACTGGGTGCCCCTGCCGACGACCGGACCGGCGCTGGCGCACACGGCGCAGGACCTGCGCGCCGTCCGCGTCGGGGACCACGTCCTGGTGGTGCGCTCCAGCGGCGCGTGCCTGCTGGTCGGCGGGGTCGTGGTGGAGACCGTCGGGACCCCGCCCGAGGTCCCGGTCGAGTTCACGCAGGCGCAACAGGAGCGACCCGCCCGGGCAACGGCTGCTCCCTAGCGTCGTGCTCGACCCGCCGACGGCGGGGCGCACCTAGGGTTCCGTCGCGGCAGCACCTGCCGCGGGTCTGGACCGAGAGGTGCAGGCGGGCAGCACGCAGGCCCGTTCCACGGCGGGAGAAAAACCCGGGAGGCCGTCCGATGCCGCGCGTGCGCGGCAGTCCCCGGAGGTCCTCGTGACCCTGCTGTCCCCCCCCTTGGTGCTCACCGAGCAGGTGCCCGGAGGCGCCGCCTGGAGCCTCGTGCTCCGACGGCACGAGGTGCTGCGCCTGGAGGCCCTCGCTCCCGGCGCGAACGTCTCCCTGCTGCTCGCCCCCGTGGACCGGCCCTTCGAGAAGCTCTGCGTCCCCGACACCCTCAAGGCGCAGATGCAGGCGCGGGTCCGGCCGCCCATGGCGCTGGTCTCCGACACCGGACGGGCACTGGCGAGCGTCGTCGGGAGCTCGCTCGACTGGCACGACTGCCTGACCGGGCACTCCACGGACGCGCACGTGCGGGAGCGCTTCGGCCCGTCGGACTACGCGACCGACCGCAACGGGTGGCGCCAGTCGGCGCGGGCCGGGCTGCTCGACGAGCTGCGCAAGCACGGGCTCGACGAGCGCGACCTCGCACCGACCGTCAACCTGTTCACGAAGGTCGCCACCTCGAGCGACGACCGCGGCTCGCTCGCGTACGTGCCGGGGCACGCGGTCGCCGGCGACTGGGTCGAGCTCCGGGCAGAGCTCGACGTGCTCGTGGTCCTGTCGACCGCGCCGCACCCGATGGATCCGCGCACGGACTGGGCGCCGTCACCGGTCGACGTGCAGGTGCGCAGGGGCGACCCGCCCGGCACCGAGGACGCGACGCGCACCTTCCGGCCGGAGTCGGGCCGCGCGCTCGCCGAGACCGAGCGGAGCGTCCGGTGAGCGCCCTGCTGGACCTCGACGTCCCCGACCTCGACGTCGTCGTGCAGCCCGGCGACGGCTGGATCGGGGAGGTGCCCGCGGGCAGCCTGTTCCGCATCGTCGACCTCGAGGGCAACCAGGCCGTCGACACGCTGTTCTACGACGCCGCCGACACGACCAACCGCTACAGCGCGGTCGACACCGTGCGCG
>JAOPWW010000289.1 GCA_025965495.1 Frankiales bacterium | reverse complement strand
CCCCTACCTGGCTGCGGGCACGACCCTGCGGCTCGGCGCGAGCGTCGGGACGGCGCTGTTCCCGGACGACGGGTCGACGCCGGACCGGCTGCTCGCGCGGGCCGACCACGACATGTACGCCACCAAGCGGGCCCGGCAGGCGGGCGAGCTCCGGTAGCTCGACGTCCCCGGCCCCGAGGCCGGCGCTACGCCGGGAAGTGCTGCCAGCGCCCCTCGGAGACGACCTCGACGCCGCGCTCGGTGACCGCGAGGGCGCTCTGGTCGTCGAGGGCGTACGCCGGGACGCCGAGGTCGGCGGCCCAGCGCTCTGCGTCCGCCAGGGTGTTGTCCGGGAACCCGTCGAGGTGCGGGAAGACGGAGACGTCGACGAGCCCGAGGCCGCGGTCGTCCGGCGCAGCCGGCCACCGGACGAAGTCGGCGCCGAACCGGGGCGTCATCACCATGCTCCCGGCACTCACGCCCACCCACACGGCCCGGGACAGCTCGGGCAGGAGGTCGGCCAGACCGGACGCCCGCACCCAGTGGCACAGGTAGGCCGCGTCCCCGCCGTCGACCAGCAGCACGTCGGCCTCGCGCACCCACGGGACCCACCGCTCCCGGCCGATCGTGGGCAGCGCGGTCAGCTCGAGCAGGCCCAGCGACGCCCACGGCAGGGAGGTCAGGCTGCCCCACGGCGGCAGGCCGCAGACGAAGCCGCGCGCCGACACCGGCCCGCACACCGGGTGACCCCACTGCGCCGTCGGGATGCACAGGGCCCGTGCCTCGGTGACCGGCTTGCCGAGGAGGGCGACCAGCGCCGCGTGGATGCTCGGGTTGGTGACGCCCCCGGACGTGAGGAGCAGCTTCACGGTCGCCGCACGTCCGTCCGCGCCCGGAGACCGCCTGGACAGCTGCGAGGGGTGCGCACGGCCAGCGACCCTAGCCAGCCGCGCCGCACCGTCAGGGACGTGGACGTGCGGTAGGACGGTGCGGTGAGCCAGCGCAGAGCGATCCTCTTCCACGGGACGGGCGCCCACCCCGGCGTCGTCTGGCTGCCCTGGCTGGCCGACCGGCTGACCGCACGCGGCTACGACGTCGAGGTCCCCCACTACCCCGGCCTCAACGTCGAGCCCCTGTCCTCGTTCCTGCCGAAGGTGCTCGCCGCCCACGTCTTCGACGAGGAGATGGTGCTCGTGGGCCACTCGGGCGGGGCCGCACTGCTGCTCGCCGTCCTCGAGCACCTCGACGTGCGCGTCGACCAGGCCCTCCTCGTCGCCGGCTACTGCACCCCGCCGAACACGGAGGCCGAACCCGTCCTGCAGGACAGCTACGACTGGTCGGCGATCCGGGCCAGCGTCGACGACCTGTACTTCATCAACTCGCGCGACGACCCCTACGGCTGCGACGACGTGCAGGGTCGGACCATGTTCGAGCACCTCGGCGGCACGCAGATCGTCCGCGACGACGGCCACTTCGGGGACGTGGACCAGCCGTTCGCGTCGTTCGAGCTGCTCGACCGCCTCATCCGCTGACCAGGCCGCGACCAGCCCCGGCTCCTTGCCGACGTCGCCCCGGAGCCGGGCGGCCGCGGCGCGGTCGAGCGGCGGTCTCGCCTGGCTGGAGCGCGGAAGGATTGCGGTCACCGACGTGTTCTATACCCTCGGGGGGTACCGTCGAGCAGAAGAGGCCGTCGATGAGCAGCCAGGCGAACGAGGTCCTGCCCGACGCCGACGGCACGGAGGCGCGCGTGGCGGCCCGGGGCTTGCGAGGCTCGCGCCGCGTGGCTCGCCGACGCAGCCGCACCGCCGCCACCCGCACTGCAGCCACCCGCACGCACCCTGACGACCGCCTTGACGCGCGCGACGCCGCCGACGGCCGCCCCGACCTGCCGCTCGGAGGCACCCGATGAGCTTCACCACCACGATCGCCGACAGCCTGCAAGAGGGCTTCTTCATGTTCTGGGAGACGCTCTGGGCCCTGGTCCTGGGGTTCACCCTGTCCGGCGCGGTCCAGTCGTTCGTCTCCCGCGCGGAGATGCAGAAGGCGATGGGCGACCACAAGCCCCGCACGATCGTCCGCACGAGCCTGCTCGGCGCGGCGTCGTCGTCGTGCTCCTACGCCGCGAGCGCGCTCGCGAAGTCGTTGTTCCAGCGCGGCGCGGACTTCACCGCCTCGATGGTGTTCATGTTCGCCAGCACCAACCTGGTGCTGGAGCTCGGGATCATCCTGTGGCTGCTCATGGGCTGGCAGTTCGCGGTCGCGGAGTTCGTCGGCGGCACGATCATGATCGTCCTGTTCGTGCTGCTCGCGCCGCGGATCTTCCCCGCCCCGGAGCTGGAGGCAGCCCGGACCCGGCTCGACGCGAGCCGCGACGGCGGCACCGGCCACGAGGGCCACGAGGGCCACGGCGACACGGGCACCGACGCCGCGCAGCAGGCCCTGCCGTTCCGGCAGCGGCTGCGCAGCAAGGGCGGCTGGGCCGACGCCGCCGGCTACACCGTCAGCGACCTCACGATGCTCCGGCGCGAGCTCGTCATCGGCTACGTCGTCGCCGGCCTCATCGCCGTCGCCGTCCCCGCCTCGGTCTTCTCCACCGTGTTCCTGTCCGGCCACGGCGTGCTGACCGACCTGGAGAACGTCGTCGTCGGCCCGTTCATCGCGTTCATCAGCTGTGTCTGCTCGATCGGCAACGTCCCGCTCGCGGCGGCGCTGTACGAGGGCGGCATCAGCTTCGGCGGCACCGTCGCGTTCATCTTCGCCGACCTCATCGCACTGCCGCTGGTCGTCATCTACGGCACGTTCTACGGCCGCAAGCTCGCCGTCCGCCTGTTCCTGTCGTTCTGGCTCGTCATGAGCACCGCCGGGCTGGTCACCGACCTGCTGTTCCGCGCCGTCGGGATCGGCTTCCCGCACCGACGGGCCGAGATCGCCATGACCCGCTTCGAGTGGAACTACACAATGTTCCTCAACATCGTGTTCCTCGGTGTCGCGGCCGTCGTGTACTGGGCCTACCGCAACCGGGAGCGCTTGGGCGGCGGCGGCGGGTACGCGAAGGACCCGGTCTGCGGGATGCAGGTCGAGACCGCGAACCCCGGCGCCACCAGCCGGCACGACGGCCACACGGTCTACTTCTGCTCCGACCGCTGCAGGACCCGGTTCGACAAGGACCCGGGCAAGTTCGAGACCTGCGCCGTCGTGGCCTTGACGGCCGGCTCTGGCTCAGAGCGACGCGCAGCACCGGAGGCGACCGACCCGGTCTGCGGGATGACCGTCGACCCGGTCACCGCGGCCGCCCACGCCACCTACGCCGGACAGGACTTCTCGTTCTGCTCCACCGGCTGCCACGACACGTTCGTCGCCGACCCGCTCGCGCACCTCACCGAGGTACGCGACCCCGTGTGCGGCATGACGGTCGAGGTCGCACACCCCGGCGCGACCACCACCGTGGACGGCACCCGGTACGTCCTGTGCTCGCAGGGCTGCGCCGACGCCTTCGTCGCCGACCCGGCTCGGTACCTGCCCGACAGCGGGCCGATCGTCCGCGCCGCCACCCGCTGACCCCGACCCGACGCCGCAAGGGAGGAGACCCGTGACCGAGCGCACCCGGCGC
>JAOPWW010000380.1 GCA_025965495.1 Frankiales bacterium | reverse complement strand
AGCTCGGGGACCTCACGGTCCTGACCGACCCGAACTTCCTGCACCGCGGGCAGCGGGCCTACCTCGGCAAGGGCCTGGTCTCGACCCGGCTGACCGACCCGGCCCGCGAGCTGGCCGACCTGCCGCCGCTGGACGCCGTCGTGCTGTCGCACCTGCACGGCGACCACTTCGACCGGGTCGCCCGGTCGGGCCTGCGCAAGGACCTGCCGATCCTCACGACGCCGGCGTCCGCGCGGGCGCTGCGGCGCTGGGGCTTCTCGGCGGCGGTGGGGCTGGTAACCTGGCAGTCGCACGTCCTGCGCAGCGCCTCGGGCGAGGAGCTCCGGGTCACCGCCCAGCCCGGCACGCACGCGAAGGGGCCGCTCAAGGCCCTGCTCCCCCCGGTCATGGGCAGCGTCCTGACGCACACCCCGGTCTCCGGCGACCCCCTGTCGCTGTACGTCACGGGCGACACCCTCGTCGTCGAGGACCTGCGCGAGGTGCCCCGCCGCAGCCCCGACCTCGACCTCGGGCTGTGGCACCTCGGCGGCAACCGCATCCCGGGCATCGCCGGGCTCGGCGAGAAGGTGACGATGGACGGCCACGACGGCGCTGACCTGCTCGAGCTGGTCGCCCCGCGGACGGTCGTGCCGATCCACCACGGCGACTACGGCGTCTTCCGCAGCCCCGTGTCGGAGTTCCTCGACGAGGTCCGCCGGCGCGGGCTGACCGGGGTGCGCGAGGTGGCCCGGGGCGAGCGGGTGAAGCTGCCGCTGCCCTGAGCAGGCGGGCGGACGGCACCGGCTGGCAGGCTCGGGGCGTGGCAGCCCCTCGACCGGCCCGCCGCACCGCCCGCCTGCTGGTCGGCCTGGCCCTCGGTGCCCTGCTGTTCCTGCTCCTCGTGCGGGCGCTGGGCGTCGAGCGCGGCACCGTCCTGACGCTGCTCGTCGGCGCCCTCCCCCTGACGCTCACGGCCGTCTACCCCCTGCTGGCCGGCGCTCTGGCCCTGCGCTCACGGGTGCTGACGGCGCTGGCGCTGGTGGTGGTCGCGGGGCAGGTCGCCGTCGTCGTGCCGACGCTGGGGGCGGCGCCGGTCCCGGCACGGGCGCGGACGGCAGCCCGGCTGCGGGTCGTGACGGCGAACCTCTACGTGCTCAACGAGGACCCCGAGGCCACCGGCCGGGCGCTGCGGGCGCTGCACCCGGACGTCCTGGTCGTCCCCGAGCTGACCGTCGCGGGCCAGGCGGCGCTCCGCGCCAGCGGGCTGCTCGACGACCTCCCCTTCGACGCCGGCGGTCTCGGCGGCCGCGCGGAGGGCGTCGGGCTGTTCAGCCGGCTGCCCCTGACGGCGACCGCGCTGCACCCGATCGGGGTGCGGCTGCTGCCGCGCGCGACGGTCCGGGTCGGCGGCGTCGACGTGCGCCTGCTCGCCGGGCACCCCCTGCCACCGTTCGGGCCGTGGGAGAGCCTGTGGCGGACGGCGCTGACCGACCTCGCCCGCGAGGTGCGCTCGACGCCGGGGCCCGTCGTCGTGGCGGGCGACCTCAACGCCGACCGCGACCACGCCGCGCTGCGCCGCGTTCTGGGGACCGGGCTGCGCGACGCCGCCGACGAGCGCGGCCACGGGGTGTCCCGCACCTGGCCGGCCGGCCACCCGCTGCTGCAGCTGGACCACGTGCTGGTCCGCGACGGCGGGGGCACCCGGCTGGTCGTGCTGGACGAGCGCGCGGTCCGGGTGCCCGGCACCGACCACCGGGCGGTCCTCGCCGACCTCGCGGTCCTGCCGCCCCGGTAGGGACCTCCGGCCCTCGACGCCCTGCCGCCGACTGCGGTAGACCGGCGCATGGTCGCTCTGCGCTGGGACGCCGTCACGATCGACTGCTCCGACCCCGACCGGCTCGCCGGGTTCTGGGCCGAGCTGCTGCGGGTCGAGGTGCGGGGCCGGTGGGAGCAGTACGTCGGGCTAGAGCCGGTCGCCCCGGGGATGCCGCGGCTGGTCTTCCAGCAGGTCGACGACGCGCGGCCGACGAAGACGACCCTGCACCTCGACCTGCACGTGACCGGTCCGGAGCTGCTCGGCGCCGCCGTCGCCCGGGCCGTCGCGCTCGGCGCCACCGAGGTGCGCGGCAACGAGCAGGACGGGCAGACCTGGCAGACCCTCGCCGACCCCGAGGGCAACCTGTTCTGCCTGGTCAGCGACTGAACCGGCCGGGCTACGGCGTCGTCTGCCCGACCTCCTCGAGCGCCCGGGTGAGGACCACGGGGGCGTCGAGGTCGGCGTAGGAGTGCCCGGCGTCGGCGCGCACCAGCAGCCGCACGACGCCGCCGCCCCGGCAGCCGCCGTCGTCGGTGCGGGTCGCGCCGTGGGGCACGGTCCGGGTGCAGCCGGCGGCCGCGGCCAGCGTCCGGGTGGCCGGCCGGGCCGGGACCGGCGTGATCCCGAGGACCGAGGCGTAGTGCGACGGCGGGTCGAGGGGGATCGTCGCGTCCTTCGCGCCGTGCAGCTCGACGAACCGGTAGGGCAGGTGCGCGGAGCTGCACCCCGACGAGCGGGTGCCGGAGACGCTCAGGACAAGGCGCAGCCCGAGGTCGGCGTGGCAGACCGCGGCGTAGGCCAGCATCGCCCCGCTGCTGTAGGCGACCAGCGACGCGGGCCGGTCCGCGGGCAGCTGGGTCCGCAGGTCGGCGAGCACCGCCTTCAGGTAGCCGAGGTCGTCCAGCCCCTCCTTGCGCGCGGCGCCGCAGCAGCCGCCGCTGTTCCACGAGCCGCGGTACCCGCCGAGGTAGGCGACGAGCTGGCCCCGGCCGGGCAGGTGGCCCAGGCCGTAGGACTGCTGCGCGGCCCCCATCGTCTGGTTCTGGGCGTGCAGCACCAGGACCGCGCCGAGGACCTGCGCGCCCGCGGGCGGTCGCACCAGCAGGTAGGGCCGCGCCGTGCTCCCGACCGTGACGGTCCGGCGCTCCGGGGTGCCGTCGGCGGGGCGGACCGCGCGCGGCGCGGCGGGAGCGGCGCAGGCGAGCAGCAGGAGCGGGGACAGGAGCAGGGCGAGCAGGCGGGACAGCACGCGTCCAGTGTGTGCCTAGCCTGGGGCGTGACGACGACGACGGCCCCCTCCCGCGACGAGGCCGAGGCGGTCCTGCGTGCCCTCGCCGGGCCGGACGCCGTCCTGCGCGAGGACCAGTGGACGGCGATCGAGGC
>JAOPWW010000350.1 GCA_025965495.1 Frankiales bacterium | reverse complement strand
CCAAGGCCCCTGCAGGCCGGCCGGCGACGACGGCTGCCCGCGCGGCGAAGAAGGCCCCCGCTGCTGGAGCTGCCGCACCTGCCGACAAGGCCGCGGCGAAGAAGGCTGCGGCGACCGCGGACGCCGTGCTCGAGGTCGTCGCCCCGAGCGCGACGCCGACCGAGCCGCCCGCGAGGAAGGCTCCGGTCACGAAGACGGCAGCCGCGAAGGCCCCGGCCGCGAGTCCGGCGCCCGCCAAGCCAGCCGCCAGGCCGGCGGCGAAGGCGCTGGCGAAGAAGGCTCCCGCCGCGACCGCGCCGGCGAAGAAGGCTCCCGCGGCGAAGGCCCCGGCGAAGAAGGTTCCCGCCGCGACCGCGCCGGCGAAGCAGGCTCCCGCCGCGACGGCCCCGGCGAAGCAGGCGCCTGCGACGTCGCCGGCCGCCCCGGCGGCGGTCGCCGCACCGGCTGCCCCCGCGGTGGGGGTGGACAGCGGACCCACCCCGGCGAAGCGCACCCCGGCCGCGAGGAAGACCACGGCGAGCAAGGCCACCGCGAGCAAGGCCACCGCCAGCAAGACCGCCGCCCAGGCCGGACCCCCCGCGACCGCTGAGGCTGCAGCGGCCCCTGCCGAGACGGCTGCCGAGCCCCCCGTCAAGGCTGTCAGCACGGCTACCAAGACCCCGGCCAAGACCCCGGCCAAGACCCCGGCCAAGACCCCGGCCAAGACGGCTGCCAAGGCGTCCGCCAAGGCCGCTCCCGCACCGCTCGACCCGGCCGACGTCTGGTCCGACGGCGAGCTCGCCGAGGTCCGCGGCGCGCTCGCGGCCCAGGCCGAGGAGCTCCGCGGCGAGATCGACGACGCCGAGAACACGGCGGCGGACCTGCAGCAGAACGCCCTGGGCGAGGGGTCGGGCGACGAGGCCGACGCCGGCAGCAAGACCTTCGAGCGCGAGCACGAGATGTCCTTGGCGAACAACAGCCGTGACCTGCTCCTGCAGGTCGAGCGGGCCCTGGTCCGGGTCGACGACGGGACCTACGGACGCTGCGAGAGCTGCGGGAACGCGATCCCGAAGCCGCGCCTGCAGGCCTTCCCCCGCGTCACGCTGTGCGTCGCCTGCAAGCAGCGCGAGGAGCGTCGCTGACCGGTCCCGAGCCCGAGACGGCTGCCGGTCCCGCAGTCCGGCGCCGGGCCGGGATGCTGGCCGTCGTGGCGGTCCTGGTGCTCCTGGCGGACCTGGCGAGCAAGACCTGGGTCGTCGCCCACCTGGAGGCGCAGGGGCGGGTGATCGACCTCGGCATCATGCGCTTCGCGGTGTACCGCAACCCCGGGGCGGCGTTCTCGTTCGCGGAGGGCGCGACCCTGGTGTTCACCGCGGTGGCGGTCGCCGTCGTCGTCGTGATCGTGCGGACGGCGAAGCGGCTGCGGTCGGCGGCGTGGGCCGTGAGCCTCGGGCTGCTGCTCGGCGGCGCCTCGGGCAACCTGCTCGACCGCCTGTTCCGCGCGCCCGGGTTCGGCAGGGGAGCGGTCGTCGACTTCCTGGACTTCAAGGTGTGGCCGGTGTTCAACCTGGCCGACAGCGCGATCGTCTGCGGCGGCGTCCTGGCGGTCCTGCTGAGCCTGCGCGGCGTCGAGGTCGACGGCACGCGCGCGAGCAAGGGCACACTGGAGGAGTGAGCGACCGCCGATCCGTCCCCGTCCCCGAGGGGCTCGACGGTCTGCGCCTCGATGCCGCCATCAGCCGCCTGTTCGGCCTGTCCCGGACGGCCGCCGCCGGCATCGCCGACGCCGGAGGGGTCTCGGTCGACGGCCGACCGCGCGGCAAGGGCGACCGCGTCCTCGCCGGCGCGACCCTCGAGGTCGACCTCCCGAGCACGGACCGCGTCCCGACGCCGCCTCCGGTGGTCGTCCCCGGGCTGGTCGTCCTGTACGAGGACGACGACGTCATCGTGGTCGACAAGCCGGTCGGCGTCGCGGCGCACCCGAGCCCGGGCTGGGAGGGCCCGACCGTCATCGGCGGCCTCGCGGCGGCCGGGCACCGGGTGAGCACCAGCGGGTCCGAGGAGCGCCAGGGCGTCGTCCACCGGCTCGACGTCGGCACCAGCGGCGTGATGGTGGTGGCGAAGAGCGAGCACGCCTACACGGTCCTCAAGGACGCGTTCCGGCACCGGACGGTCGACAAGCGCTACCGGGCGCTCGTCCAGGGCCACCCCGACCCCATGACCGGCACGATCGACGCGCCGATCGACCGGCACCCGTCGTCGTCGTACAAGTACGCGGTGGTCCAGGGCGGCAAGGACAGCGTGACGCACTACGAGACGGTCGAGGCGTTCCGCGGCGCGACGCTGCTGGACATCCACCTCGAGACCGGCCGCACCCACCAGATCAGGGTCCACATGGCGGCGGTCAACCACCCGTGCGTCGGCGACGTCACGTACGGCGCCGACCCGACGATGAGCAAGAAGCTCGGGCTCGGCCGCCAGTGGCTGCACGCCGTCAAGCTCGGCTTCCACCACCCCGCCGACGGGCGCTGGGTGCAGTTCGAGAGCCCGTACGCCGCGGACCTGCAGGCGGCGCTCGACAAGGTCGCCGCGGCGTCGTGAGCGGCCTGCGCGACCTCGACGACCGGCTCGTCCCGCGGCTCGCGGCGCGGGTCCGCCGGGCCGTCGACGCCGTCCGCGGACACCGCAGCGACCTCGGGGAGCGGGCCCGCTCCGTCGTCGCCCCGGTGCCGACTGCCTCCAGGCCGGGCCCCCTGCGCCGCCTCGACGACCGGTTCGCCCAGCGGGGTCCCCTCGGCGTCGTCCGCGACGTGCCGCAGGTCGGCCTCGTGGTCATCGCCGCGGTCTTCTTCGCCGGTGCCGGGGTCGCCCTGGCCCGTGGCGGCGAGGACGGCCCGGGCAGGGCCAGCTCCAACACCGTCGCGTCGCCGGCGAGCCGGGTCCTCGGCCCGGCGGTCGGGGCGTCGGTCCCCGACTACGTCGCGCAGGCCAAGGCGCACGCCGTCGAGCTGTCCCGGCAGCGACCCGGCGTCCTGCACGTCGCCCTGGTCAGCCTGACGGCGTACGGCAAGCCCGACGACGTCCGCCGACTGCTCGCCGGGCTCGAGGTCCAGCGCGCCTACCTGCGGGTCCCGAGCGACCAGCCGACCGAGGTGCTGCCGGCCCCCGTGCAGGACCTCGCGGGCGACCTGAAGCTGCTGTACACCGCGAAGGCCGGGCAGAAGGCCAAGGACCAGGTCGAGTTCCTCAGCCTGGCGCGCAGCATCGTGCCCGAGAACCCCGAGCAGCGGCGGTTCAAGGAGTTCTACGAGCAGGCGGCCCGGCTGTCGGGACTGGAGGCCACGGCCTACCGGACCGGCTGCGCCTGCCTGTTCGCCGTCGTCGTGCGGGGCAGGGCCAGCGACCTGACGCAGCTCACCGCCTACCCGGGCATCCGCGCCGTCGAGCTCGCGCCCGGCGGGGTGCCCCTGGAGCAGCTGCGGGTGCAGCCGCTCGACCCGGCCGACACCACCGTGGTCGGCGGCCGCTCGCCCGCACCCCGGCCGACGTCGTGAGCGTGCAGGTCGGGCTCGCGGGGCCCGAGGACATGGACGCCGTCTACGCGCTGCGGCACGAGGTGTTCGTCGTCGGTCAGGACGTCCCCGAGGACATGGAGCGCGACGAGTTCGACGCCGGGGCCGAGCACGCGGTCGCGCGGCGCGACGACGTCGTCGTGGGGACGGGCCGCCTGCTGGCTCCCGGCGTCGTCGCCGAGCACGCGACGGTCGGGCGGCTCGCCGTGGCCGAGGCGGTCCGCGGACAGCGGGTCGGGGCCGCGGTGCTGGACCTGCTCGAGGCGCTCGCCCGTGGCCACGGCTGGCCGGCGGTCGAGCTGCACGCCCAGACCCACGCCCTCGGCTTCTACGAGCGAGCCGGCTACGCGGCCTTCGGCGACGTCTACGACGAGGCGGGCATCGAGCACCAGAGCATGCGCAAGACCTTCTGACCCGCCCTACGCTCGACGTCGTGCGCCGCCTGCTCCCCGTCCTGGCCCTGCTGCCGCTGCTGCTCGTGCCCGGGACCGCCCGGGCGGCCGGCACCGCCTACGCGCCCCTGGACCGCCCCGGACCGGTGCTCACGGTCCCCGCGGCCGACCTGCGGCGGTCGCTGGTGTGCACCGGGGACCTGCGCGCCCGCACGCCGGTCCTGCTCGTCCCGGGCACCACGCTGACGCCGGCGCAGTTCAGCTGGAACTACGCCCGCGCCTTCCGTGCCCAGGGCCGGCCGTTCTGCACGGTCGCCCTGCCGCGTCAGGCCACCGGCGACGTCCAGGTCGCGGGGCAGTACGTCGTGAACGCGATCCGGACGATGCACGCGCGTGCGGGGCGGCGGATCGACGTCGTCGGGCACAGCCAGGGCGGGATGGTGCCGCGCTGGGCACTGCGCTTCTGGCCCGACACGCGGGCGATGGTCGACGACCTCGTCGGCCTCGCGCCCTCCAACCACGGCACCGTCGTGGCGGCGCCGGTGTGCGTCACGACCTGCCCGGTGGCGTTCCGCCAGCAGGTGGCGGGCTCGCGCTTCCTGGCCGCCCTCAACAGCCGCGCCGAGACCTTCGCCGGCATCGATTACACGCAGGTCTCCAGCCGGTACGACGAGGTCGTCGTGCCGAACCTGGACCCCGCGACGGGCAGCTCCGCGCTGCGGGTCGGGCCGGGCCGGCCTCGCAACGTCGGGACGCAGCAGGTCTGCCCGCTGGACGCGGCCGACCACCTGGCGCTCGGGACCTACGACCCGGTCGGCTACGCCCTGACGCTCGACGCGCTCGACCACCCCGGCCCGGCCGACCCCTCGCGGGTCCCCGCCTCGGTGTGCACGCAGCTGCTGGCACCCGGCGTCGACCCCGCGACGTTCGCGGCGGACGAGGCCGCGCTGCTGGCGTCGCTGGCGTCCGGAGTCGCGGGCGCGCCGCTGTCGACGACGGAGCCGCCCCTGGCCCGGTACGTCTTCGCCTCCGGGCGGTAGGGCCTGCGGGGTGGGGGTCAGGTCACAGCGGTGCGTCGTTCACCGTTCCTGTCGGACCCCCGTGGCACTCTCTAGAGCAGCACCAGCACGGCCCGCCTTCCCCTCGGACCGACGCCTGCAACAAGAAGAAGACACGGTCATCCGGCGTGCACGAGGTTCGAGAAGGCGGTCGCGGCGTGGGTGAGAAGGACTCGTTCGTGCACCTGCACGTGCACACCGAGTACTCGATGCTGGACGGCGCGGCGCGCCTGGACGACCTGTTCGCCAAGGCGGTCGAGCTCGGGATGCCCGCCCT
>JAOPWW010000282.1 GCA_025965495.1 Frankiales bacterium | reverse complement strand
CCGCGGCAGCCGGCGTGCCGCTGCTGGCCCTCAGCGGGCTGCCGCGTCGCGTGCCGTCGGCCGCGGGCACGGAGGTCCCGCTGCCGCTGTCCGGGCGGGTGCTGCTCCTGGAGGACGAGGACGTGCTGGCCGACGTCGTCACGGCGTCCCTGCGGGAGCGCGGCCTGGCGGTGGAGCGGGTGCGCACGCAGGACGACGCCGTCGCGGCCCTGCAGCGGACGCCGACCGACCTGGCCGTCCTCGGCCTGCTGCTCGGGGGCGGCGACGGCTCCGGGGTGGTGGACGCCCTGCAGCGGACGTCCCCGGACTGCCTCGTCCTCGTCCACACCGTCCACGACCTGGACGAGCCCGCGCGGCAGCGGCTGCAGACCGGTCGCACCTCGTTCCTCCAGAAGGGGCGCGCGGGTGTCGACGACCTCGTGGACGACGTCGTCCGCCTGCTGTCGGACCGGCGCCGCGGACAGGGGGACTCGTGGCACGCGTGCTCGTCATCGACGACGACGACATGATCCGGGAGGTGGCCGGCCTCTCGCTCTCGCTGCTCGGCGGCCACGAGGTCGTGGAGGCCTCCGGCGGGCTGGCCGGCGTCGAGGCGGCCCGCAGCGCGCCCCCGGACGCCATCCTGCTCGACGTGATGATGCCGGACCTCGACGGCCCGGGGACGCTCGCGCTGCTGCAGGCCGACCCCGTCACGACCGTGGTCCCCGTGGTGTTCCTCACCGCCAAGGTGCTCCGGGCGGAGGTCGAGCGGCTGCAGGCCCTCGGTGCGCGCGGGGTCATCGCGAAGCCCTTCGACCCCGTGGCGCTGGCCCCCGAGCTCGGGCGGCTGCTCGGCTGGTGAGGCCGTCCCCGCCCCGTCGTCAGGGCTGGTCGGACTCCGGGTAGTCGTGCCGCAGCGCGTAGGCGTCCAGGACGGCGTGGACCTCCGCGAGCAGCGCCACCGCGTCCTCGGTGGCCTCGCCCTCGCGGGCGGCGTCGGGGTGGGCCGAGGCCTGCCGGGCGCGCTCGAACGTCCGGCCCGCGCGCGCGAGGTCGCCGCCGTCGTGGCTCTTCCCGCCGTGGGCGAGCATCGCGTCCGACATCCGGCGCAGCGCCTGCTCGAGGGCCTTGACGTGACGCGGGAGCGGCCGCTGCTGGTCGTCCGCGAAGTGCGCCGCGACCCACAGGCCGAGCCCACCGCGGGTCAGGGCCACCACCGACTCGTCGTAGGGCGGGTGGAAGTAGTGCAGCACCGGGAAGCGCTGCAGGTGCTGGCGTGCCGACAGCAGGTCGCGCCGCACCGCGTCGAGCACGAGGGCGGCGTCGACGCTGAGCAGCTCCGAGGCTCCGCCGACGTCCTCGACGGCGAGGTCCGCGACCGCCTGGTTGTTGGTCCGCAGCTCGCTGACCAGCGTGTAGATCGTCGGCAGGTAGCCGAGGGCCGCGGTCAGGACGCCGAGGCCCGCTCCCGCCTCCACGACCGTCAGCGCGCGGACCGGCAGCGAGCCGCCGACGACGTCGCCGAAGCCGATGGTGGTGAGCGAGACGCCGGACAGGTAGAGCGCCGTCCCGAACCCGGGCGACGCCGGCCGGTACTGGTCGGAGAAGGCCAGGCCGTCGACGGCGGGCAGGTACACCAGCGCGAAGGCCAGCAGCAGCAGGGCCAGCCAGCTCGCCACGGTCAGGACCAGGGCGAGCGGCCCGGTGACCCGCAGGACGGGGAGGCGCACCCGCTGCGGCAGCAGCCGCCCCGCGCGCCACAGCCCGAGGCTGAGGACCTGGCTGAGCCCGCCGGAGGACGTCGGGAGCAGGACGGTGCGGAAGGCGTCGACGGCGACGAGGCCGACCAGGAGCGCGCCGAGGACAGGGGCGAGCGCACGCACGGGGTTCCTCTCGAGGGACGACCTGCGGCTCCTACCCCGGCGGGCTCAGCCGTACAGCTTCGTCCCGTACGACGGCCCGTAGTACGCGGCGAGCTCCTCGGCCGAGGCGTCCGGCCGCTCGACCGCACCCGCGATGACCGGCCGGGAGGGGGCGGCGTCGGGGTCCCACGTGGAGGGGTCCCACAGCCCGGCGCGCAGGAACGCCTTCGCGCAGTGGAAGAACACCTCCTCGACGTCGACGACGACGGCGAGCACCGGCCGGTGGCCCTGCACGACGAGGTCGTCCAGGAAGGGGGCCTCGCGCACGAGGGTGGCGCGACCGTTGACGCGCAGGGTGTCGCCGCGGCCCGGCACGACGAACAGCAGACCGACCCGCGGGGAGGCGAGCAGGTCGAGGAACCCGTCGGCGCGGCGGTTCCCGGGCCGTTCGGCCAGGGCGAGCGTGGCGTCGTCGAGCACGAGGACCGAGCCGGGCGGGTCGCCCTTCGGGGACGCACCGAGGCTGCCGTCGGCGCCGGCCGTCGCCATCACCCAGAACGGAGACGCGGCCAGGAACGCGCGGTCCATCGGGTGCAGCCGGTCGCGCACCTTGGCGGCGACCCGCGGCAGCGGCTCCCCCACCAGCGCGCGCAGCTCGGTCTCGTCCCGGACGACGTCCCACCCGCTGCGGTCCACGGTGCAGGGTGACACGCCGCAGGCCCGCCCCGTGGACACGGGACGGGCCTGCAGCGGAGGGGTGACTAGCGGGCGGTGCTGGTGGTGCGCGTCTCGGTGTGCTCCTTGCGCTTCGCGAGACCCGCGAGGCCGAGCAGGCCGAGCAGGCCCCACAGGCCGGTCTTGTCGCTGTCGTTGCCGGAGCTGGTGCCGGTGTCGCCGTTCGTCTGGGTCGCCGCCGGCGCCGCCGCCTGGGCGGGCGAGGAGAACGTCGCGACGGCGGCGGTGGTGCCGCCGGTCAGGGTGGCGGTGAGGGCCAGGGCGGTCAGGGTCTTGCGCATGTCAGGCTCCTTGGGGTCTTCGGGGGGAGGGGGCGGACGGTCCGGTCAGAGGCGGCGCGAGCCGGTGCCGTCGGTGTCGACGGTCCCGACCTGCTGCCCGGCGCCCGTGGTGGCCGCCCGGTGGTCCTTGTACTTCTTGTAGCCGAACAGGCCGAGCATCCCGAGCAGGCCGGCGAGGCCCCAGCGACCGGAGTCGTCGTCGGACCCGTTGTTGCCCGGCTCGTCGACGTTGGTGCCGCTGCTGGTGACCAGGACGGGCGCGGTGTGCGGGACGGCGGCCTGCGCCGGCGGGGCGGCGAGCGGGGTCAGGACGACCCCTCCCACGAGTGCCGCGGTGGCGAGTGCTCTGCGCATGTGCTCTCCTCGACTCGAGCGTCCGGCCGGGGGCCGGTCGCTG
>JAOPWW010000258.1 GCA_025965495.1 Frankiales bacterium | reverse complement strand
GCCCGCCGCCCCCGCTCCCGCTAGACCCGCACGTCCCGCTAGACCCGCACGTCCTGCAGCCCGGCCCCGCCTCGTGCGGCGCCGGGCTGCGGCACGTCCGACCCCCTGGCGCGCCACCCCGTGCGGTGCTGGGTGGCGGCGCGCCTGGACCGCCCCTCCTCGTGGTCCACGGCGGTCCGGCCGTGCTGCAGCACGGGCGTCCTGCCGTGGATCACCGCAGCGGGGAGCGCTCGCAGGAGGAGCGGGCGCAGGAGGAGCGGCCGCAGAGGGGAGCGCTCGCAGGGGGAGCGGCCGCAGGAGGTGCGACTGGAGCGCACCCCCCGGCAGGGCGCTCCTACAGGTCGCGGAACGGCGGGGCGTACTGGAACGGGCCCCGCACCCGGGGGGCGTAGGCGGTCAGGGTCCGCACCTGGAAGTACGGCCCCCACGACGGCTCCGGCGGGAGCACGCCGAGGGAGGTCCCGGCGACGAACCCGAACCGGCCGTAGAAGGCCGGCTCGCCGAGCAGCGCGACCAGCGGGGCGCCGAGGACGTCGGCGGCACCGAGCAGGGCGTGGACCAGGGCGGTCCCGGTCCCGCGGCCCTGCAGCCGGGGGCGGACCGCGACCGGGCCGAGCGCGACGACGGGAGCGCTCCCGACGTGGGCGACGGAGCAGACGGCGTGCCCCACGACCCGGTCCTGCGCGTCCACGGCGACCCAGGACAGCCGGGGGAGCCAGTCCGGTCCGGCCCGCAGCGCGCGCAGCAGCCCGACCTCGACCGGCTCGGCGCCGTCACCGGTGGCGAAGGCACGGGCGACGACGCTCTCGACGGCGGGCTCGTCGGCGGGGACCTCGCGGCGCAGCAGCACGGGCCCAGGCTGCCACCTCGCGGCGGCAGCGGCAGGATGCGCTCATGACCCTCGCGCGCACGGCCCGGCTCGACGTCCTGTTCACCGGCTACGCCCGGATGCCGCACGTCGCCGGGACCTGCAGCCTGGTGCGCGACGGCGACCGCGTCGTGGTGGTCGACCCGGGGATGGTGCCCCGCCGTGAGGACCTGCTCGGCCCGCTCGGTGCGCTCGGCGTCCGGCCGCAGGACGTCACGGACGTCGTCCTGAGCCACCACCACCCGGACCACACGCTCAACGTCGCGCTGTTCCCGGTGGTCCCCGTCCACGACGTGCAGGCCGTGTACGAGGGCGACGTCTGGACCGGCCGGCCCGCCGACGGCGTCCTGCTGACACCGAGCGTGCAGCTGCTGGCGACCCCGGGCCACACCCCGCAGGACGTGACGACGCTGGTCGGCACGCCGGACGACGTCGTCGCCCTGACCCACCTGTGGTGGACCGACGCCGGCCCGGAGGAGGACCCCTACGCGCCGGACCGCGAGGTGCTGCGCGCGCAGCGGGAGCGGGTCCTGGGGCTCGTCACGCTCGTCGTCCCCGGTCACGGTCCCGCGTTCCGGCCGTCGTCGTCGACCCCTCGCTGACCGGCCCGGGGCCCGCGGCGCGTCGCACGGACACGAGCAGGGCGATCCGGGCCAGCGCACGGCGCCGGGCCCGGACCTGGGCCGCGGTCACGGCTGCAGCCGCCGGCCGACTCCGGGCAGCCGGCTGCGCGTCGTGAGGGCGGCGACGGCCCCGGCGAGCAGCGGCAGCCCGACGACCAGCGCGAGCAGGAGCAGCCACGGGACCCGGACGAAGTGCAGCGACCCGGTCGGCAGCGTCGACGTCAGGAGGCCGCCGGGGGCGCCGGCGTAGGAGTCGCGGGTGATGGCGACGGCTCCGGCGACGCCGGGCACGAGCCCCGCGAGGCAGCCCAGCACGGCGCCGACCAGCGCGAGGACGAACGCGTAGGCGCCCGCGACCTGCCGGCGGGTGCGGGGGCGTGCCCCGACCTGCCCCATCGTGGCGAGGTCGGGCCGGGCCTCCGTGAGCGCCAGCGAGCTGGCGGCGAGCGTCCCGGCCAGGACGAGGAACCCCGCGACGCCGCCGAGCAGCAGCAGGACGAGCCGGCCCTGGTCGTCCTGCCCCCGGTCGACCTGGGTCTCGGTGCCGGTGTCGAGGCGGGTCAGGGCGCGTCGCAGGGTCCGCTCCTGGCCCTTCGACAGGTCGTCGCCGACGAGCACCGAGACGGGGCCGACCCCGCCGAGCCGGGCCGCGACGGCGTCGGGCACGACGGCCTGCACCGGGGCGGTGCCGCTCCGGGACTGCAGCGGGACGGCGCGGGTCGTGACCGAGGCGAGCAGCTGGGCGGACTCCTGCCCGGTCCGGGGGTCGAAGCGCTGCAGCACCCGCCGGAGCGACACCTGACCCCCGGCGGGCGCACCGACGACGACCGCGGAGCCGGCGGCGAGGGCGCGGCGGGCCTGGACCAGCCCCGCGGGCTGCAGCAGCGGGGCCACCGCCCGCAGGCCGTCGGCGCCGACGAGCACGTCACCTCCGAGGTACCCGTACTGGGAGGCGAACCCGTTGCAGGAGGCGGCGGCGGGCTCGTCCGGCCGGCAGACCAGGACCGCGGGCTGGGGTCCGTCGGGACCCCCCTGCGCGGCCTGCAGGCCGCGCACGACGAGCACCGGCTCGCCCGGCAGCGCGCGGCCCGCCGCGGCCGTGAGGGCCGGGACCTCCGCCGGGTCGAACTGCGTGACGACGGCGGTGCCCACCGGGCCGGTCGGGCCGTACCGGGTCGCGTTCTCGGCGGCGTCGCTCCAGGACGACGTGCCGAGGGCGACGACGGCGGCGACGGTCGCGGCGATCGCGGCGACGGCGGGGGCGGTGCGCCCGCGCTGGCGGTCGGCGTCGCGGACGGCGTAGCGCAGGGGCAGCGGCAGCCGGGCGGCAGACCGGCCGACCAGCGCCAGCAGGGCGGGGGCGAGCAAGGCCGCGCCGAGGACGGTGGGCACGGCCGAGAAGGCGACCCACAGCTCGGCGCTCCCCTTGTCGAGGGAGGCGCGGCAGGCGAGCACCCCGACGACGAGCAGGACCAGCCCGGCGACGGTCGGCAGTCCGGTCCGCCCGGGCACCACGCGGCGACCCTGCAGGGCGGCGACGACGGGCTGCCGGGCGGCGAGCGCGGCCGGGACCAGGGCGGCCAGCACGGCCGTGACCGCCCCGAGAAGGCAGAACAGCGCGATGTCGCGAGGGCTCGTCTCGAACGGTCCGAACCCGGCCGCGGTGTGCCGCTGCAGCACCGGGACGGCTCCGGCCGCGAGCCCCACGCCGAGCCCGGCCGACACGACCGCAGCGGTGACGCCGACCAGCAGGCCCTGGGCGAGGACCACCCGGCGGACGTGGCGCGGCTCGCCCCCGCCGGCGGCGAGCAGGGCCAGGGCGCGTCGCTGCCGGCGGGCGCCGACGGCGAAGGCCGGTCCGGCGAGCAGCACGACCTCGAGGACGGCGATGACCACGATCAGGCCGACGAGGGCGGCGGTGGTGTGGTCGGTGTAGCCGGACAGGTCCGGCACCTGGTCGTCCGGCGGCGGGTCCTCGACCACGGCGCGGGACAGGACGACGCCGCCGAGCGCGTTGACCTGCTGGAC
>JAOPWW010000218.1 GCA_025965495.1 Frankiales bacterium | reverse complement strand
GGCGCTCACGCGGACCCGCGCCGCCGGCGCCCCCGTCCTCCCCGCCGCCCGGCGGCACCTGCTCCCGGTGGTGCTGCTCGGGCTGCCGGTCGCCCTGCTCACCGCCCGCTTCGCCCTGTCCGACGCCGCCGCGCGCGGGCCCGCCGAGCACGACCCGCTGCTGGGCCTCGTGGGCGGGCTGCTCGGCCTGAGCACCCCGCTGGTCGCCTACTCCCGCTTCGAGGTCTGGCCGGCGCACGTCCTCGCGCTCGTGCTGCTGGGCCTCGCCGTGGGAGCGTGGCGACGCCGGCCGTGGGGGCCGGACCGGCAGGCGCTCGCGCTCACCGGCCTCGCCGTGACCGCCTGGTACCTGCTCTCGCCGGAGCGCTACGGCCCGCAGTACGGCTTCCTCAACGACCGCCTCAGCCTGTTCCCGCCGCTGCTGCTGCTGCTGTGGGCGGCCGGACCGCCGCCTCGCCCGGCCGTTCGCCGCGGCGTCGTCGTCGCGGTGCTGGGGTGCGCGCTCGCGGCAGGCCTGCTGCGGGTCCCGCAGGAGCGGCGCTACCAGGCCGAGGTCGCCGAGCTGATGTCGATCACCCCGGCGGTGCCGCGGGGGAGCACCCTGCTCAAGCTCCAGCTGTGGCGCGACCCGCCCGAGCACGGTCACCTGCGCAACCACTACCGCGACGCTCTGCGCCACGAGATGGGCCGGGTGGCGGTCGTGACCGGCGGCGTCGACGTCGGGCACTACGAGGCGGTCCTGGACTACTTCCCGGCCCGCTTCCGCAAGGGGGACGACCCGCGGCACGCGGTGGACCCGACGGGGCAGGGCCTGTGGTCGGTGCCGCCCCGGGTCGACGTCCGGACCGACGTCGTCGACGTCGTGGTGGTGCTGGGCCGCCGGCGGGCGAGCCCGCGCCAGCTGCGGCTCGCCGCGCCGCAGCTGGCCCAGCTCGAGGCCGGCTACCGCCGGGTCGCGGTCAGCGCCCGGACCGGCCTCGCGGAGGTGTGGGTCCGGCGCTCGTCGGCCGGTCGGCCCGCCGGCTAGGACCCGCGGTGCTGGTGCGCGCGCTCGGCCTCCTGCGGCGGGACGGCGCCGCCGTCGCCGTCCGGCTGGTCCACGCTCGTCTCGCCGACGGCCGCGGGGTCGTGGAGCGGGTCGCCGTCGCCCGTGCGGGCGTCGTACGGCTGGTTCGTGCTCATGCGGGGCCTCCTGGGCTGCGTGTCCGGGTCGTCGTGCGCCCGGCTGTGTCGGATCGCACCGCTCCTACCCGACGACGCGCCCGTCACCCGAAGGTCAGGAAGGCGTCTCCTGGGGCACACTCTCCGTATGCCTGCCGTCGACCTCTCGCCTGCCCGGCCGTACGCCGCCGCGGTCGCGGTCGCTGCCGTGTCGGCCGTGCTGACCGTGACCGGGGCCGCCGTGCTGGGGCTCCCGATCCGCGACCCGGACGGCGTCGCCGGCCCCTCGTGGATCCGCCTGCCCGGCATCGTGCTCGTGTTCCTGGCCCTGGACGTCGTGCCGCGGGCGCTCCTGGCCCGCCGCGAGGCCGGCGGCCTGCGAGCGGCCTACCGCGAGGTCGTCGCCACCCGGTGGACCCGCGAGCGGCTCGCGCTGGTCGGCGTCGGGCTCGGGTCGTTCTACGTGTCCTACGTCGCCTACCGCAACCTCAAGGGCTTCCTGCCCTTTGCCCGCGACGGCGTGGACGACACCTGGCTGCTGACCCTCGACCGGGTCTTCCTGCTGGGCCACGACCCGTCCGCCGTGCTGCACACCCTGCTCGGCACCGGGGTGTCCGCGCACGTGCTGTCGTTCGTCTACGTGGCCTTCCTGTTCTTCGTGCCGCTGTCGCTCGGGGCCTCGCTGGTCTGGAGCCGGGACGCGACCCGGGGCGCCTGGTACGTCACGGCGCTGACCTCGTGCTGGACGCTCGGCGCGCTCAGCTACTACCTCGTGCCGTCCCTCGGGCCGGTCTACGCGCGTCCGCGCATGTTCAAGGACCTGCCCGTCACGAGCGTGACGCACCTGCAGGAGAGCCTGCTGGCCAACCGGGTCGAGGTCCTCACCGACCCGTGGGCCACCCAGGCGCTGCACGGCATCGGGGCGTTCGCCTCGCTGCACGTCGCCGTCGTGCTGACCGCCGCGCTGATCGTGCAGCGCATGGGCCTGTCCCCGGTCCTGCGGGTGACCATGTGGGTGTACTTCGTGCTGACCGTGCTCTCCACGATCTACTTCGGCTGGCACTACGTCCTCGACGACATCGCCGGGGCGGGCATCGGCTGGGTCTCGGTCTGGTTCGCCGGCCGCGCCACCGGCCAGGACCACGCGTCCCGCGAGGAGCACCCGGCGCCCGTCGCCGTGTCCGTCTAGAGCACGTGTCTGGCTAGAGCACGTGTCCGCCTCGAGCACGTGTCTGTCCAGAGCACGTGTCCGGCTAGAGCGCAGCGCGGGGGCGTCGTAGGGTCCGGGCAGACAGCCCGCCCGGCACGACGATCCGGAGACGCCCCGTGAAGGTCCCCCTGACGACCGCCGACTTCCTCGACCGCGCGGAGCAGTGCTACCCGCTGCGGGCCGGCGTGGTCGACGAGCCGGGCGAGCCGCAGGACGGCGGCCTCGGCACGCTGACCTACGGCGCCTTCGCCGACCGGGCCAGGGCGGTCGCCGCGGGACTCGACGCCCTGGGGGTGGCGCGCGGCGCCCGGGTCGCCGTGGTCAGCCACAACAGCGCTCGCCTGCTGGAGCTGTTCTTCGGCGTCACGACCTGGGGCCGGGTGCTGGTGCCGATCAACTTCCGGCTCAGCCGCGACGAGGTCGCCTACATCGTCGAGCACTCCGGCGCCGAGGTCCTCCTGGTCGACCCCGAAGTCGACGCGACCCTGGCCGACGTGACCGCGACCCACCGCTTCGTGCTCGGCAAGGACTCCGACTCCAGGCTGCTGCGCGAGGGCGTGGAGCCGACGCCGTGGGAAGAGCCGGACGAGGACGCCACCGCCACGATCAACTACACCAGCGGCACGACGGCCCGGCCCAAGGGCGTCCAGATCACCCACCGCAACATCTGGACCAACGCCGTCACCTTCGCCCTGCACGCCGGCGTCACCGACCGCGACGTCTACCTGCACACGCTGCCGATGTTCCACGCCAACGGCTGGGGGATGCCGTTCGCGATGACCGGCATGGGCGTCCCCCACGTCGTCATCCGCAAGATCGACGGCGCCGAGATCCTGCGCCGGGTCGAGAAGCACGGCGTGACGGTCATGTGCGCGGCCCCGGCGGTCGTCGCCTCCGTCCTGGAGGCGGCGCAGACCTGGGAAGGGCCGGTCCCCGGGCGGGACCGGGTGCGCGTGATCTGCGCCGGGGCGCCCCCGCCCAGCCGCACCATCGAGCGCATCGAGGCCGAGCTCGGCTGGGAGTTCACCCAGATCTACGGGCTCACCGAGACCTCACCGCTGCTGACGGTGAACCGTCGCCGGGCCGAGGAGGACGACCTCCCGGCCGACGCGCGGGCCAAGCGGCTCGCCCGGGCCGGGATGCCGGCGCTCGGCTGCCGCCTGCGGATCTCCGACAGCGGCGAGGTCCTGGCCCGCAGCAACGTCGTCATGGAGGGCTACTGGCAGCAGCCCGAGGAGAGCGCCGCGGCCCTGGAGGGCGGCTGGTTCCACACCGGCGACGGCGGCACGCTCGACGACGACGGCTACCTGAGCATCAGCGACCGCAAGAAGGACGTCATCATCACCGGCGGCGAGAACGTGTCGTCGATCGAGGTCGAGGACTGCCTGTTCAGCCACCCGGCGGTGTCGGAGGTGGCCGTCATCGGCGTCCCGAGCGAGAAGTGGGGCGAGACGATCAAGGCGCTCGTCGTCCTGGTCGAGGGCGCCTCCGCCACCGAGGCCGACCTCATCGCGCACTGCAAGAGCCGTCTCGCCGGCTACAAGGCGCCGACGTCGGTCGAGCTGCGGGACGCGATCCCGCGGACCGCGACCGGCAAGGTCCAGAAGTTCAAGCTGCGCGAGCAGTACTGGGCCGGACGCGACCGGCTCGTGAACTGAAGGCCTTCCGCCGCCTGTTCCCCGCCCGCGAGCTGTCGGCGGAGGAGGACTTCGCCGGCAACCTGCGGGTCGCCTGCGAGCGGCTCGGCCTGTCGGTCCTGTCCTACGACGGCGAGTGCGTCGAGGTCCGGGGCCGCCGGCTCAACGGGAAGGTCGCCCTCGACGACCTCCGCGCCCGGTGCGGCCTGCTGCCGCGCGACACCTGGGAGCAGGTGCTGCTGGAGGCGTTCGAGGCGCTGGCCGTCGCCAGCGAGGCCCGTGCGGACCTGTCCGACCTCGAGGTCGCCGGACCGCTGCTGCGCTCCCGCGTGCAGTCCGAGGGCTCGGTCCTGGCCGACGACGGGGTCCACGCGCCGCTGTGCGACGGGCTGGTCGAGGTCCTGCAGGTGCAGGCGTCGGGGGCGCTGACGCCGGTGCCGTCCTCGGTCGCGGCCGGCTGGGGCGTGCCCGTGGCCGAGCTGCTGCTGCGCGGCCGGCAGCAGGCGCTCGCCGTGGAGGAGCCGACGGTCGAGCCGGTCGACCTCGGGGCGGACGGCGTCGTCGCGGTGCAGACGTCGTCGCCGTTCGCGGGCAGCCAGGTCCACCGGCTGGGCGAGCTGCTCGACCTGCCCGCGGCGGGGGCGCTCGTCGCCCTGCCCACGCGCCACCTGCTGCTGGCCGCGCCCCTGCTGAGCCGCGCCAGCGCCCTCGACGCCGCCCAGGCGCTGCTGGTGAACGCCGAGCGGCTCTGGGAGCAGGGCCCGGGCGGGCTGTCCCCCGACCTGTTCTGGCTGCGCGACGGCGCGCTGGTCCAGCTGCCCGGGACGGCGACCTCCCTGTCGCCGCCGCTGGCCTTCCTCGAGGTGCTCGACGCCCTGCCGCGAGCGGACTAGCGCGGACTAGCGCCGGCGCAGCCGCCGGGCGGCGGTGACGACGAGCGCGGCGCCGAGCACCCACGGGCCCCCGACGACGAGCGGGTCGAGCAGCTGGTGGGAGACGTCGTTGCGCCCCCTGCCCAGGCGCGAGCGCAGCCCGCCGTGGGTGAGCTCGGTCCGCAGCCCGGTCGCGACCGGGTCGGGGTGCAGGGTCGCGAACCCGCGCAGGTGGCTGCCCCAGGCGTCGACCCGGTCGCCGAGCATGAGCAGCAGCCAGTGGGCGCTGGTGCCCTCGCTGTAGCGGGCGTAGGCGCGCTTGCGGAGCAGGCCGGAGACGCCGTGCAGCGGGGCCGAGGTGCCGAAGACGGGCGTGAGGCGGGCGTGCTCGACCGACCGCTCCCGCGGGCGGCGCTCCTGCTGCTGCTCGGGGAGGTCCCAGTGCGCGCCGGTGCGGTCGTCCTTCCACTGCAGCTTCGGCTCGCTGGGCCGGTCGGCGGGGTCGAGGTCGACGCCCCAGCCGGGGATGCGGGCCTTGAGCTGCTCGGTGGTCTCGGGCAGCGCAGGCTTGTCGGCGGTGTAGGTCATGGGTCAGCTCCCCGGGACGATGAGCGGCTTGATGCAGCCGTCGAGCTTGGCGGAGAACACGTGGTAGGCCTCGGCGATCTCGGACAGCGGGAAGCGGTGGGTCACGAGGTCGCGCGGCGTGAGGTGGCCGTTCTTGACGTGCTCGAACAGCCGCGGCCACTGGCGCTTGACCGGCGCCTGGTTCATCCGCAGCGTCAGCCCCTTGTTGACGGCGTCGCCGAACTTCACCGCCGTCATGATCGGGCCGTAGGCGCCCATGACGCTGATCGTGCCGCCCTTGCGGGCCATGTCGATCGCCCAGTTGAGCGCGACCGGCGAGCCGCCCTGGAGCTTGAGCTTGGTGCCGAGGGTCTGGTTGAACGACCCGCCGTCGGCCTCGGCGCC
>JAOPWW010000118.1 GCA_025965495.1 Frankiales bacterium | reverse complement strand
GCGCGGAGGCCGCCGGGTACGAGGCGATCGTCGTCACGCTCGACACCTGGCAGCTCGGCTGGCGCCCCCGCGACCTGTCGGCGGCCTACCTGCCGTTCCTCAAGGCCGAGGGCGTGGCGAACTACTTCACCGACCCGGTGTTCCAGCAGGGCCTGCCCCCGGGCTACGAGGGCGCGGCGGTGCTCAAGTTCGTCGGCCTGATCAACAACCCGACGCTGACGTGGGACGACCTCGCCTGGCTGCGGGCGCAGACCTCCCTGCCGGTCGTGCTCAAGGGCGTCCAGCACCCCGACGACGCCCGCCGCGCCGCCGACTGCGGGGTGCAGGCCGTCGTCTGCAGCAACCACGGCGGGCGGCAGGTCGACGGCGCGATCGGCTCGCTGGACGCCCTGCCCGGCCTGGTCGAGGCCGCGGACCTGCCGGTGCTGTTCGACAGCGGGATCCGGACCGGCGCGGACGCCTGCAAGGCCCTGGCCCTGGGCGCGTCCGCGGTGCTGCTCGGCCGGCCGTGGGTGCACGGGCTCGCGCTCGGCGGCGAGCAGGGCGTGCACCACGTGCTGCGCAGCTTCCTGGCCGACCTGGACCTGCAGGCCGGGCTGTCCGGCCACCGGTCGGTGTCCGAGCTCTCGCACGCGTCGCTGGCCCGCACCTGACGTCAGCGGGGCGCGGTCACCCGGGGACGACGAACCAGAGCGCGCCCACGAAGCAGAGCAGGGCGAGCAGGCGCCAGCCGCCCTCGGGCAGGTAGGTCGACGGCTTGAGGCCCGGCACGAAGTAGAACGTGGCGCGCTCGGCCTTCACCGAGGCGACGCCGGCGCCGACCATGAGCAGAATCGCCAGCACGCCGCCCCAGTGCGGCTGCAGCACCAGCGGGATGATGAAGACCACGGCGAAGAAACCGGTGAAGATCATCCAGCTGATCTCGCGCGGAGCGCGCTGCCCCTCGGACATGCGGCCGTCGGCCGGGACCCTCGTCATCCACACCCCCTGCGCGACCACCCTGACGGGGTGCACCATACGACGCTGCGGGCGGCACGAGGTCCCCGCGAAGACGGAGGAGGGACGCATGTCGTTCCGCGTGCAGCCGGCGGTGCTCCGCAGCACTGCCCACCGGCTCGAGGGCCTGGGGCGCCAGGCCGACGAGGCGGGGGAGTACGCCGAGGCCGTCGTCGTCGAGGGCGAGGGTGCGGGCATGTTCCTCAACATCGTCGGGACCAGCCGCCGCACGTCCGAGGCCGTCACGGCCTCCCTGCGGCACCTGGCCCGGCTCGCGGAGGAGTCCGGCCGCCAGCTCGTCCGCACCGCCGAGCACTACGAGCACACCGACCGGGCGCGCGCGGCGCACCTCGACGCGCTCGCCAGCAAGCTCCAGCGCCTCGCCGGTGGCAAGCAGATGCCGTCGTGACCGCCGAGCCCGCCGCCGCCCTGGTACCCCCGGTCCCCGAGGCGCCCATCCCGCAGCTCATCGACGACCTCATGTCGCTCCCCGGGTTGATCAGCCCGAGCCACTGGGTCCTGCAGGCCATGCACGTCGTGGGGATCCCCGACCCCGTGGAGTTCCTGATGGAGCACGCGTCCGGGGACTGGGAGTCCGCGGCCACGGCCAGCTCCGCGCTCGTCCACCTCAGCGAGTTCGTCAGCCGCTACGCCGACGCGGTCGAGGGCGAGTGCCGGACCCTCGACGCGGCCTGGGACGGCAACGCCTCGAGGGCTGCCACCGCCTGGTTCGGCACCCTGCTGGAGTCGCTGCGCGCCCAGGCGCTCGCCCTCACGGACGCCAGCGAGCAGTTCCGCAAGGTGGCGTTCGGCATGAAGGAGTTCAACGCCGCGATCGTCACGGGCTGCGAGATCCTGCTCGACCTGCTGATCAAGTTCGCCATCAAGCTGGCGGCGGCGGCCGCCACGTCGGAGACGGTCGTCGGAGGGCTGTTCTTCGGCATCTGGGGCGCCTACGACCTCGTCGTGGTCGAGCGCACCTGGGTCAAGATCGTCGACATGGTCGGCAAGATGTTCGCCCTGGCGCAGGGGTTCGAGGGCATCGTCGCCGGCTACCTCGGCGACCTCTACGGGCTGACGCAGGTGGCCCTGCCGGCCGGCGCGTACGAGGGAGCGGGCACGTGACGGAGCAGGAGCCCCTGCTCGCCTTCGCGCAGGGCGACCCGGCCGAGGCGGCCGAGCTGCGCCGGTCCCTGCAGGTGCTGTCGGACCGCAGCGACGACCCCGCGTTCCGGGAGCTCGTCGCGGGTGTCCTGGCAGGGCGCACCCCGCTGCGCCTGGCCGCGCTCGACCCGGCCTTCGCCCGCGGCGTCACGCCGGGGGTCGACAGGGCCGCCGCCGCCTGGCGCGACCTGCCGGCCGAGGAGCGCGAGCGGATGCTCGACGAGGCCCGGGCCCGGCTCGACGACGAGCAGACCGGCTAGACCCGCGGACGGGCAACGAGGCCGGCCCCGCGCTGCGGGACCGGCCTCGAAGACGTGCTGAGCGGCTAGGCCGGGGGCGGCTCGGCCATGCCGGTCGGGATCCCGGTCGGGTCCGCCGGGGCGGCCTTCTCGCCGTCGTCGGTGAGCGGTCCGGGGATGCCCCGGAACGTGTAGACCATCGCCTCGCGCCCGGCCTGGAGCAGGAACGCCTGGCCGGTCTCGGAGCTGTCGAACGCCTGCAGGACGGCCCGCCCCGCGACGTCGACCGGGATGATCGGGACGCCGGACGACTGCAGGGTGCTCTTGATGTCCGTGATGATCTTCGTCTCGGCGAACCCGGGGCAGAACGCGTTCACCCGGATGCCCTGCGGCGCGAACGCCGGGCCGAGCGCCCGGACGAGCCCGACGACGGCGTGCTTGTTCGCGCCGTACGCCGGGTCGAACGGGGTCGCCGTGAGGCCGGCCATCGACGCCGTGGCGACGATCGACCCGCCACCGCGCCGGCGCAGGACCGGCAGGGCGGCGTGGACGCCGAAGACGACGCCGTCGAGGTTGATCCCCATCGCCCGCCGGTACTTCAGCAGGTCGAAGTCCTCGTCGACCCCGCAGCCGGTGGAGATCCCGGCGTTGAGGAAGAACAGGTCCAGCCCGCCGAGCAGCTCCTCGGCCTGCGCCGTCGTCGCCTGGACCTCGTCGAAGTCCGAGACGTCGCAGTGCAGGTACTCGGCGCCGAGCTCGCCGGCGACCGCGCGGCCGCCGGCGTCGTCGACGTCGAGCAGCACCACGCGGTCACCGCGCCGGACGAGCTGGCGGGCGACCTCGGCGCCGAAGCCCGAGGCGCCGCCGGTGATGAGGGCGTTGGCCACCGTCAGGCCTCCGCGCCGGGAGCGAGGAGCAGCGCCCGGGGCGTCCGCTCCTGCGTCGCGGAACCTCCGCTCACGCGGTCGCGCCGGCGGCGACGCCGGTGCCCTGGGTGCCGACCGTGCCGCCGGGCAGGTTCGCCCCGAGGTCCTCGCTGGCGCCGTCGATGAGGATCTGGGCGACCCGCTCGCGGTGCTGGGCGGCGTCGCCGTACGCGTACTCGAGGCGCTTGGCGCGCTTGAAGTAGAAGTGCGCGTCGTGCTCCCAGGTGTACCCGATGCCGCCGTGGTACTGGATCATGTCGCTGGTCGCCTTGCGGGCGACGTCGCCGCACTTGGACTTGGCGATCGACACCGCGAGGGTGGCGTCGGGCAG
>JAOPWW010000110.1 GCA_025965495.1 Frankiales bacterium | reverse complement strand
ACCTCGACCCGCAGGGCAACGCGAGCACCGCCCTCGGCGTCGAGCACCACTCCGGGACGCCCGACGTCTACAGCGTCCTCGTCGAGGGTCGCTCGATCGCCGAGGTCGTCCAGCCCGCGGCCGGCGTCCCCCGCCTGCGCTGCGTCCCCGCCACGATCGACCTCGCCGGCGCCGAGATCGAGCTGGTCAGCATGGTCGCCCGCGAGTTCCGGCTGCAGCGGGCGATCGCGGCGTACGTCAAGGCCGAGGGGAGCGACCTCGACTACGTCGTCGTCGACTGCCCGCCCTCGCTCGGGCTGCTCACCGTGAACGCGATGGCGGCGACGCAGGAGGTCCTCATCCCGATCCAGTGCGAGTACTACGCGCTCGAGGGGCTGGGCCAGCTGCTCAAGACGGTCGAGCTGGTGCGGGCCAACCTCAACCCCGACGTCGCGGTCTCCACGATCCTGCTGACGATGTACGACGGCCGCACGCGCCTCGCCGACCAGGTCGCCGAGCAGGTCCGGGGCCACTTCGGGGACCTCGTGCTCACCAGCGCCGTCCCGCGGAGCGTCCGGGTGTCGGAGGCGCCGGGCTACGGCCAGTCGGTCGTCACCTACGACCCCGGCTCCCGGGGGGCGCTGGCGTACGTCGAGGCGGCCCGCGAGATCGCCGAGCGCGGCAGTGCTCAGGCGACGGGCGTGCCCGCGTGAGCAAGCCCCAGGGCGGTCTCGGCCGCGGCCTCGGCGCGCTCATCCCGTCGGGCGCCCCCGCGGCTCCGGCCGGCGCGCGGTTCGTCGAGCTGCCGCTGGACGCCATCACCCCGAACGCCGTCCAGCCGCGGTCGCACTTCGACGAGGAGGCCCTGGCCGAGCTCGTCCACAGCATCCGCGAGGTCGGGCTGCTCCAGCCGGTCGTGGTGCGCGAGACGTCGCCCCGACCGGACGGCAGTGCGGCGTACGAGCTGGTCATGGGCGAGCGCCGCTGGCGCGCCTCCAAGGCCGCCGGCCTCGAGCGCATACCCGCCATCGTGCGGCAGACCGCCGACGACGACATGCTCCGCGACGCGCTCCTGGAGAACCTCCACCGCAGCCAGCTCAACCCGCTGGAGGAGGCCGCTGCCTACAGCCAGCTGCTGGCCGACTTCGGCACCACCCACGAGGAGCTGGCCCAGCGGATCGGGCGCAGCCGGCCGCAGATCAGCAACACCCTGCGCCTGCTCGGCCTGCCGCCCGCGGTCCAGCGCCGGGTCGCCGCGGGCGTCCTGTCCGCCGGTCATGCCCGCGCGATCCTCGGGCTCCCGACGCCGGAGGCGCAGGAGGCCATGGCCGCCCGTGTCGTTGCCGAGGGCATGAGCGTGCGCGCCGTCGAGGAGGCCGTCGCGCTCGCCGGCTCCGACCCCGACGACGACGCCCGGACGCCCCGCCGGCCCCGGTCCAAGGTCCCGGTGGAGTACGTCGCGGTGGCGGACCGGCTCGCCGACCGGCTCGAGACCCGGGTGAAGGTCGACGGCGGCGCCGGCCGCAAGGGCCGGATCGTCGTCGAGTTCGGCGGTCCCGAGGACCTCGAGCGGATCGTCGGGCTGCTCGGCGGGAGCTGACGGACCCCTCGACCGCTAGCGGGCTGCGGCCTGCTCGAGCAGCTCGCGCAGCAGGCTCCCGAAGGACAGGCCGGCGGCGTCGACCGCCATCGGCAGCAGGGACGTCTCGGTCATGCCCGGGGCGACGTTGACCTCGAGCAGGTGGGCGCGGCCGTCGGCGTCGACGATGAGGTCGGCGCGGGAGAGGTCCCGCAGTCCGAGCGCGGTGTGGGCCGCGACGGCGAAGGCTGCGACGGACGCCGCGACGTCGTCGCTGAGCCGGGCGGGCGCGAAGTACTCGGTGGAGCCGGCGGTGTAGCGGGCGGCGTAGTCGTACACGCCCGACAGCGGTCGGACCTCGACGGCGGGCAGCGCCCGGGGACCGTCGCCGGTGTCGACGACGGTGACGGCCACCTCGGTGCCCTCGACGAACTGCTCGACCAGGGCGGCCTCGCCGTAGGAGAAGCACTGCACCATGGCGGCCGGGAGGTCCTCGGCCTTGTCGACGGCGGAGCAGCCGAGCGCGGACCCACCACGGGCCGGCTTGACCATGAGGGGCAGCCCCAGGCGCTGGACCAGCCGGTCGAGCACCGCGGCGGCGCCGAGCTCGCGGAACGCGGCGTGCGGCAGGACGACGGAGTCCGGGGTCAGCAGCCCGGCGCGACGAGCGAGCGACTTCGCGGTCGGCTTGTCCCAGGCGGCGCGGCAGGCCTCGGGGGCGGAGCCGACGTAGGGCAGGCCGACGAGGTCGAGGACCTCGCGCAGCGCGCCGTCCTCGCCGGCGCCGCCGTGCAGCGCGACGACGGCGGCGTCGTAGCGGGTGTCGGACAGGTGGGCGAGCAGACCGGCGTCGGCGTCCCGGACGACGGCGTCGACGCCCTCGTGCTTGAGCGCGTCGGCGACCCGGCGGCCGGACTTCAGCGAGACGTCGCGCTCGTGGGACAGCCCACCGGCGAGGACCAGGTAGCGGGCCGCCCCGCCCGGGCTGGTCATGCCATGTCCGGGGCGGGGGTCTGGACAGCGGCGCTGGAGGAGCGGGCCGTCGTGGGGCCGAAGGTGGACAGCAGCTCGAGCTCGGCCTCGACGACGCCGGCGAGGCGCCGGACGCCCTCCCGGATGCGGTCCGGCTCGGGGAAGCAGTAGGACAGGCGCAGCTCGCGCTGGCCCTGGCCGTCGGCGTAGAAGCCGATGCCCGGCACGTAGGCGACGCGCGCGGTGATGGCACGCGGCTGCATGACCTTGGCGTCCAGGCCCTCGGGCAGGGTGGTCCAGACGTAGAAGCCGCCGGCCGGGTGCGTCCAAGTGGTGCCGCGCGGCATGAGCTGCTCGAGCGAGGACAGCATCGCGTCGCGGCGCTCGCGGTAGATGCCCTTGAACACCTCGACCTGCCCCTGCCAGTCCTGCGT
>JAOPWW010000099.1 GCA_025965495.1 Frankiales bacterium | reverse complement strand
CACCACGAGCCGCTGCACCAGGCCGGCGACGGCGGCGCCCGTGAGGGCGGCCCGCACCGGCGTCACGACGCGGCGGGCGAAGGGACCGGGGACGGCAGCGGCCCGTCGACGCCCGTCCCGGACCCGTAGGAGCCGGAGCCGCCGGCCTGCTGCTCGCGCAGCGCCAGCACGACGCCGAGCCGGCCGGTCGGGGTGTCGGCGGCGTCGACGCTCGAGACGCGGTCGGTGGCCGCGGAGTCGTCGCGCAGGGCGGCGAGCAGGCCGCCCGGCCGCACGGCGGCCGCGGACCCGGCGACGACGGTCCCGGACCCGTGGACGTCCAGCGCGCGGGCGAGCTCGACGAGGGTGCGCTCGCGGGCCTGGAGCGCGTCCCCGGCCGCGCCGGACGGCACCGCCGTCGCAGGGTCGCCGGTCAGCAGCAGGGCCAGGGTCGCCGGCTGGGCGGCGGCCCCCTCGACGTCGACGAGGTCCTCGCTCTGGTAGGCCGCGAGCACCCGCTGGACCGTCTCCGGCCGGGGGGCGGCGGTGCCCGGGCGGGTCAGCAGGACCTGGGACAGCTGCGCCACCGCCTGGTCGACCGGCTCGCCGTCCGGGACGGTCGCCCCCGGCACCGCGACCTGGGCCACCAGGTCGTCGAGCTTCTGGCTGCTCGCGGGGTCCAGCAGGGCGGGCCGCAGCCGCACCGTTGCGCCGACCTCGGCACCGGCCGCCTGCAGCAGCGGGACCAGCCCGTCGCGCAGGCCGGCCGGGGCGTCCGGGGTGCTGACCAGGACGACGCGCTGGCCGGCGAGGGCGCCGTGCACGAGGGTCGGCGTCAGGAGCGCGGCGGCGGCGTCCTGGTCGGCGCTGCGGTGCTGGGCGGTCCGCAGCTGCGCCTCGAGCGACCGGTTGTCGCCGCGCAGCCCCGCCAGGCGGTGGTTCAGGTCGTCGAGGACCGGGCCGTTCAGCGCAGTGGTCCCCACGACGACGCCGACGGCCAGCGCGAGGAAGACAGCGACGAGGCTCACCAGGTGGTACCGGAAGTCGACCACGGTCAGTCCTGCCCGGGACGGGCCAGGGGGCGCCGGACCTGGCTGCCGGAGGACGGGCGGGAGGGGGTGGACACGGTCGGACGCTAGGCGATCGGGACGCCGTCGCCCGGCACTGACACGCCCTCAGAACAGGCCCGACACCCAGTCCCTCGCCTGCGCGAGCTCGTCGCCGAGCAGCCCGCCGTAGCTGCGTCCGACGGAGGAGACCAGCACCGCGGCGACCATCGCCACGACCGCCGCCAGGACCAGCAGCAGCAGCGACCAGACCGAGATGCGACGCCGGTGCAGCTGGCTGACGGCCCGGGCGTCGACGAGCTTGCCCCCGACCCGCAGCCGGGTCAGCACGCCGCTGGCCATCGCCGCCCGGCCCTGGTCCAGGAACTCCACGAGGGTCGCGTGCGTGCCGACCGCGACGATCAGGGACGCGCCGCCCTCGTCGGCGAGCAGCAGGGCGACGTCCGTGCTCGTGCCGGCCGCGGGGAAGACCACGCCGTCGACGCCGAGGTCCTGCACCCGCTGCAGGCCCGGCGCCCGACCGTCCGGAGAGGCCTGCACCACGACCTCCGCGCCGCAGCGCAGCGTGGCGTCCGACACCGCGTCCACGTCCCCGACGACGACGTCGGGCGTGTACCCGGCCGCCACGAGGGCGTCGGCCCCGCCGTCGACGCCGACCAGCACCGGCCGGTGCTCACGGACGTAGGACCGCAGCAGCGCGAGGTCCTCCTCGTGGTCGTAGCCGCGGACGACGACGAGTGCGTGCCGTCCGGCGAAGCTCGTCCGCACCTCGGGCACCCCGACGCCGTCCAGGAGCAGGTCGGTCTCGGTGAGCAGGTGCTCGCGGGTGTTGGCGGCGAAGTCCTCGAGCACGGTCGCCAGCCCCTGGCGGGCGCGCTCCTGGGAGGCCTCCACCGTGGACAGCGTCTGGGCCGTGCCGGTCGCGACGACCCGCTCGCCGACGAGCAGCTCACCGCCGTGCACCCGCACCGTGTCGCCGTCGCGCAGCTCCGTGAACACGTCCCGTCCGACGCCGTCCAGCAGCGGCACGCCGGCGGCCAGCAGGACCTCGGGGCCGAGGTTCGGGTAGCGGCCGCTGGTGCTCGGCGAGACGTTGACGACGGCGGCGACGCCCCGAGCGACCAGGGCGTCCGCCGTCACGCGGTCGAGGTCGAGGTGGTCGACGACGGCGATCTCCCCGGGCGCGAGCCGTCGGACGAGGTCCCGGGTGCGCCGGTCGAGCCGGGCGGTGCCGGTCACGCCGGGCAGCCCGACCTCGTCGCGGGACCGGCGCAGCAGCTTCACCGGGCGGAGTGTGCCACCGGGTCGGGGTCCTCCCGGGGTGCCACGCGGAGGTCGCCGAGGCCGGTCAGAAGTAGTCGCGCAGGACCGGGGGCGGTCCGGCCAGCGCGGCGTCGAGCCCGGGCAGGTCGCCGTCGAGCAGGCCGGCGCTGCGGACGGAGGCCGTGCCGGCGCCGGACCACAGCAGGGCCAGGCCCCTCTCGTGCAGGAGCGGACCGGTCCCGTCCCCCTCGACGAGCCGGCCGACGCCCGCGTCCGCCTGGAGCCGCCACGCGGTCTGTGCCCCGCCCTTGTCCTCGAGCCGGAGGGCGACGTCGACGTCGGCGCGCCAGCCTCGGGCGGCGACGGCGCCGACGGGGTCGAGGACGCGGAGCATCCACGGCCGGGACCGGTCCGGAGCCGGCACGAGGGTGGGCAGCTGCCGGGCGAGCGGCGCCGACGGCCCGTGCCACCGGGTGCTCGGCGCGACCGGGTGCCACCGGCCCAGCACCGCGAGCAGGGCCCGGGTCGCGGCCGGGTCGGCGCTCACCAGCTCGCGGACGACGAGCTCGGAGGAGGCGTCGTAGCCGCGGCCGCGGTCGTAGGCCACGTAGCCCCGCGCCCGCCCGCCGTCGTCCTCCGCCACCGCGACGACGTCGGCGACCGGCACCGGTCCGTCGGGGAACAGCCGGCCCCGGCGGCTGAGGGCGCCGCCGCCGGTGCGGCCCTCGGCGTCGTGGAGCTCCTCCAGGGCCGCGCGGTCGGCCGGCCCTGCGGTGCGGACCCGCAGCGGGCTCGGACCGACGTCGGCGAACGCTCGGGTCGGCACGACCGTCTCGTCCAGGCTGGCCACCAGCTCCCAGCCGAGCCTCCGGTAGAGCCCCGGCACGGTTGGAAACAGCGAGCTGACCACCTGGCCGCGGGCGCGGGCCTCGGCGACCACGTGGCGCAGCAGGCGGCTGGCGGTGCCTCCGCCGCGGGCGTCCGGGTGGACCGCGACCCCGCCGATGCCCGCCGACGGCACGAGCCGCCCGCCCCACCACTGCTCGTGGTCGAGCAGCACCGCACGGGCGACCAGCACGCCGCGGTCGTCCCGGACGCCCCACGTGTCGGCCCGGGGCGGGTCGGCGCGAGGCGGCGCAGCGGCAGCGAGGTCCCCGCCGAAGGCGAGAGCGCCCAGCCGCCAGGACTCCTCGTGGTCGTCGGCGCCGAGCCGGACGACCTCGCCCGCGCTCACCGGAGCGCGCGGTCCTGGGCGGCGGCGGCCAGCAGCTCTTCGGCGTGCCCGCGGGCGAGCCCGCTGTCGTGCCCGGCCATCATCCGGCTGAGCTCGACCACGCGCGCGGCGTCGTCCAGCGCGACCACCCCGCTGCGGGTGACCGAGCCGTCGTCGGCCTTGACGACCTGCAGGTGCTGGTCGGCGAACGCCGCGACCTGGGGCAGGTGGGTCACGACCAGCACCTGGTGGTCACGGGCGAGCCGAGCCAGCCGCCGCCCGATCTCCACCGCGGCCCGTCCCCCGACACCGGCGTCGACCTCGTCGAACACCATGACGGGCACCGGGTCGGACCCGGCGAGCACCACCTCGACCGCGAGCATCACCCGGCTGAGCTCTCCCCCAGAGGCGCCCTTGTGCAGCGGACGGGGAGGCGCACCCGGGTGCGGCACGAGCAGCAGCTCGACGCCGTCGACACCGTCCGGACCGACGGCGAGGACGCGGCCGTCGACCGGCAGGCCGTCGGGGTCGTCGGTCTGGGCGACCACCGCGGTCACGCGCGCGTGCGGCATGGCGAGCGCGCTGAGCTCCTCCCCCACCGCGTCGCCGAACCGGGTCGCCGCCTCGGTGCGGGCCGCCGACAGCGCGACCGCGACCTCGGCGAGCTCGACCCGGACCTCCTGCTCCTGCACGGTCAGAGCCGCGATCCGGTCGTCGGCGCCGTCGAGGTCGTGCAGCCGCACCGAGGCCTGCTCGGCCCACGCGATCACGCCGTCGACGTCGTCGACCCCGTGGCGGCGGACCAGGGACGTCAGCGCCGCGAGGCGCTCCTGCGCGGCCGAGAGCCGCAGCGGGTCGGCGTCGACGCCGCTGAGGTAGCTGGCGAGGTCGCCCGCGACGTCGGCGACCAGGAAGGCGGCCTCGGTGACCCGCGCGCCCAGTCCGGCGAGCGCGGGGTCGAGGGGCCCGACGGCCTCCAGGGCCCGGCGGGCCGCGGTGAGCAGGCCGAGGGCGTCGACCTCGTCGCCCGCCTCGTCACCGGTCAACGCGGCCTGCGCCCCCGCCGCTGCGGCCCGCAGGTCGTCGGCGTTGGCCAGCCGGTCGACCTCCGCCTTGAGCGAGCCGTCCTCCCCCGGCTGCAGCGCGGCCCCCTCCACCTCCACGAGGCCCAGCCGGAGCAGCTCGGCCTCGCGCAGCCGCTCGGCCGCGGCCGACTGCAGCGCGTGCAGCGCCGCGCGGACGTCGCGCCAGCGCTCGAAGCCCTCGCGGAAGCGCTGCCGCAGGGCGGTGACGGCCTCCCCGGCGTACCGGTCCAGGGCGCTTCGCTGGGCGGCCGGGCGCAGCAGCCGCTGCTGGTCGGACTGGCCGTGGACCGCCACGACGTGCTCGCTCAGCTCGGTCAGCACGCCCACCGGGACGCCCCTGCCGCCGAGGTGGGCCCGGCTGCGACCCTCGGCCGAGACGGTGCGGGTGACCAGCAGGGCGCCGTCGTCGAGCTCGGCACCCGCCTCGGCGGCTCGCGCCAGCGCGGGGTGACCCTCGCGCAGGACCACCCGGCCCTCGACGACGGCCTTCGCGCTGCCGGGCCGGACCCGTCCGCCGTCGGCGCGTCCGCCGAACAGGAGGTTCACGCCCTGCACGACCATCGTCTTGCCGGCGCCGGTCTCGCCGGTCACCACGGTCAGCCCGGGCGACAGCTCGAGCACGGCGTCCTCGATCACGCCGAGGCCGCTGATCCGCATCTCTTCGAGCACGTGTTCGAACATAGGCGCTGCCTGCGACAGGACGGGGACGTCGCGCCGTCGTCCACAGCGGCCGTGTCAGTCGTGCTCGCGCCGCCCGCGCCAGCCCTCGACCGGGAGGTCGAACTTGCGCACCAGCGTGTCGGTGAACGGCTCGGCGTCATCGAGGACGCCGTGCTCGAGCTGTCGCCCGGGCTGACGGTCGTGACGGGGGAGACCGGCGCCGGCAAGACGATGGTCGTGCAGGGGGTCAACCTGCTGTTCGGCGGTCGCGCCGACGGCGGGCGGGTCCGTCCGGGCAGCCCCAAGGCCGTGGTCGAGGGCCGGCTCGTGCTGCGCGAGGG